>JAZRLW010000091.1:0-5941 GCA_045647025.1 Eubacteriales bacterium | reverse complement strand
TATTATATCATAAAAAGTTTGATTTGGCAAGTACTTTTTCTCATTTTCTTGAAAATGTTTCAAAATTTCCTTTTTTTGACGGCATTTTTGTAAAATTGATCTCGATGTGTATTGTTACAAAACTATGTCTAAAACTTCTTGTTTTCATATGCCATTTAAATGTAACACTTTACATCTTGTAATGACACGATTATGACAAAGGCGAGTGGTATAATTATTGCAACAAATTCCGATGATGTCGGATTCCGACGCGGTCGGATAAGGAGGTAATAACATGGATATGTCTTCTCAGGTCGCTCAGATAGCTGAACGTGTTAAGGGGTTAAGACTAATCCTCGACATTTCGGCTGAACGTATGGCCCAGGTCTGCGATACCACCGTAGAGGATTATATTGCTCATGAGAGCGGCAAAGTTGATTTCTCGTTTACATTTTTATATAAGTGTGCAAAGCATTTTGGGGTAGACATTACCGAGCTCATTACCGGAGATAAGCCTACTTTGGGATTCTATACCGTAGTCAGAAAGAACGAAGGTCTTCCCATTGATAGACGTAAAGGCTTTAAATATCAGCACCTTGCCTATCTTCTCAAGGATAAGGTTGCAGAGCCCTTCCTTGTAACGGCAAAATATGACGGAATCGTGGATGATGACTCTATAGCTCTCTCCACCCATAAGGGTCAGGAATTTGACTACGTAATCAGCGGACGTCTTAAGATTAAGCTGGATAACCACGTAGAGATTCTTGAGGCAGGGGATTGCGTTTATTACGACAGCTCCCACGGTCACGGTATGGTCGCACTTGACGGCGACTGTGTTTTCCTTGCCGTCGTAATGTCCGAGAATTAAGAAAGGAACAGGCATAAGCTGATTACGACAAACAGTATGTTAGTATATAAGAATTTCGTAGATGAAACCTTAAGCCCCGAAGGCTATCTGAAGGCGCTTAAGTTTAATATCCCAGAGGATTTTAACTTCGGATTTGATTGTGTTGACGCAGTTGCCGCAAAATCTCCCGATAAAACGGCAATAGTTTGGCTTTCTGAGCATTCCGAGGAAAAGAGATTTACCTTTGCAGACGTTGCCCGTGAAAGTGCAAGAGCTGCAAATTATTATAAAAGCCTCGGCATAAAGAAGGGTGACAGAGTTCTTGTAGTCCTCAAAAGACACTATCACTTCTGGTTTACCATCGTTGCTTTACATAAAATAGGCGCTATTGCTATTCCTGCAACCTTCCTTCTTACCAAGAAGGATTATGTATACAGATTTAACGCAGCCGGAATAAAGGCCGTTATAGCCACCGATGAAAACGATACCCCCAATCATATAGAGGAGGCTCTTGCAGAGTCGCCCACTCTTGAAATAAAGGTTATCAACGGTGGTGATAGGGAAGGCTGGTATAACCTTGATAAAGAATACAAGGCCTTTTCTGACGTATTTCCCCGTCCCACCGGAGATGAAGCCATAAAGTCTACCGACCTGATGCTTATGTATTTTACCAGCGGAACCTCCGGATATCCCAAAATCGTTGCTCACGACTTCACATATCCTCTCGGTCATATAGTTACCGCCAGATATTGGCATAACGTTGACCCTGACGGTATACATCTTACCATAGCTGATACCGGTTGGGGTAAGGCTGTATGGGGTAAGCTTTACGGTCAGTGGCTCTGTGAGTCATGCGTATTCGTTTACGACTTTATGAAGTTCCAGGCTCACGATATCCTTACCAAGATTCAGGATTACAAGATAACCACCTTCTGCGCTCCTCCCACAATGTTCAGGTTCTTTATTCAAGAGGATATGAGCAAATACGACCTTTCATCCCTTAAATATGCCACAATAGCAGGCGAGGCCCTTAATCCCGAGGTGTTCTATAAGTTTAAGGAGATAACCGGAATTTCTCTTATGGAAGGATTCGGGCAGACCGAAACCACCCTTACCCTTGCAAATCTTATAGGTATGACACCCAAGCCCGGCTCTATGGGTAAGCCTACTCCTCAGTACGATGTTGTAATTCTTGACCCCGACGGTAACCCCGTAAAGACGGGCGCCGTAGGTGAGATATGTATACGTACCAATAATGGTAAGCCCATTGGTATGTTCAGTGAGTACTATAACGATCCCGAAAAGACAAAAGAGGTTTGGCATGATAACCTTTACCATACCGGCGATACTGCCTGGATGGACGAGGATGGTTACTGCTGGTTTGTGGGCAGAACAGATGACCTTATCAAATCCAGCGGCTACCGTATAGGTCCCTTTGAGGTGGAAAGCTGTCTTATGGAGCATGCTGCCGTTACCGAGGTCGCTGTAACCGCAGTTCCCGACCCCATAAGAGGTCAGGCTGTTAAGGCTACGATAGTTCTCTCCAAGGGATATTCTTCCTCTCCCGAGCTTATAAAGGAGCTTCAGGACTACGTTAAGACCCATACCGCGCCCTATAAATATCCCCGTGTGGTTGAGTTTGTTGACGAACTTCCCAAGACTATATCGGGCAAAATAAGACGCGTACAGCTTAGGGAAGAAGATAAACAGAAAGCAGAACAGAATAAATAAGTATAAAAAAAATGACTCCCGTAGGAGTCATTTTTTTGCGCTTAAATATTTTTAAGATGTTCTTTTAATCTTTCAAAGGTGATTTCGCTTATAACGTGCTCAATTCGGCAGGCATCGTCGGCTGCGGTATTTTCGTCAACGCCTATCTTTTTCAGGAAATCAGACACGACTTTGTGTCTTTCGTATATGTTTCCGGCAAGATTTCTGCCTTTGTCTGTAAGCGTTATTCCTCCGTTAGGTTCTACGGTAATAAGCCCGTCTGCCTTCAACAATCCGATAGCACGGCTTACGCTGGGCTTTGAAAATCCCATTTCGGCAGCTACGTCTATAGAACGAACCTGCTTTCCTGTTTCGGAAAGCTTGTATATGGTTTCAAGATACATTTCGCCTGATTCGTGAATACCCATAATTAACCGCCTTTCTTACTGTTGAGGAGTTTTTGCTTTTCGGCTTTAAATCTTTCAAGCCCTTCTATACCTTCTTTTGTAACCGGCTTTATCCATTTTAACTTCAGGTAGTGTATGAGACAGAGGATGGATTTTGGGATATCTTCAAAAACATACATTATAAGGAAAACAAGAGTAAAGGGCAGATCCAACACATAGGCCGCGATAAACGTAACGGGCAGGGCACAAAGCCAAAGACATGCAAGATCCAATTTTACTCCTACCACCGTATCGCCGCCGGGGCGGAATATTCCCACTATCTGAATGTAGGGGATGTTTCTGAAGGGGACCCATAATCCGTACATAAGAATAAGAGTCGCCGCAGTAGTGACTGTAACCTCGTTTACGTTTCCGCTCATATTAAATATAGATACAAGATCATATCTAAATATAGCGCATATAGCACCAACAAATAACCCCATCATAGGGATTATTATGGTAAAGCGGATGGAGTCGCCTATGGCTCTGTCAGGGAGACCTTTACCTATGGATTTACCGATCATTACGCTGCTTGCATTACATAGGCCTACGAAAAACGTAAAGGCTATGTTTTCAAAGGTACGCAGTATTGTGACTGCTGCGTAATATTCGTGGCCAAGGTTTGAGAATATGGCGTTACACAGCACGGTACCCAATGCCCACATTCCCTCGTTTAAAATTACGGGAGTTGCCTTTTTATAAAATTCAGCAAGCTGTGTTTTTGTAAATGAGAATATCTCTTTTATGGGTGCAATAAGGATATTTTTCTGGATTAGAGATATTACTATAATGAGTACAAGGCCCGTCCACGCAGATATTGATGTGGCTATCGCCGCGCCTTTAACTCCCAACTGGGGGAATCCGAGCTTACCGAATATGAGACCGTAGTTAAAAAACACGTTTATACCGGTGGTCATAACCGATATCCACATAGGGAGCTTAACCTTTTCCGTTGAGCGCAGCACAATAGCCATTATCGAAGTGAAGGCCGTTGCAAGATATGAGGTTGACACAGCGCGGAGATAGGATGCTCCTTCCGTCACAACTTCGGGAGTGCGGTTAAATATCATCATAATTGATTCCGGCACCAAAATTGCAGGAATCGCAAATATGAGGACCATACCAAATGCGGATATCATAGCTATACCGAATGTTCGGCGTATAGACGGGATATCTTTTGTTCCCCAGTATTGGGATATGAATAGGGCAGAGGCGGAACCTATGCCGAAGAGTAGCAGGTTCATAAGCCAACTCCACTGGTTTGCCATTCCCACTGCCGAGAGGGCAATGTCGCCAAGTTGTCCAACCATAAGATTGTCTACCAGCGTAAGGGAGCTTATAAGAAGGTTTTGAAGAGCTATGGGCAACGCCAGTCTTAATAAAACCTTCCAGAACTGCTTGTCACCAAAGTATTTTTGTATCATTTGTTTTCCTTTAAGAGGCTCTACTACGATGCTTGGGGTGTTGAGATTGCGGAAATATAAATGTAGTAGGCGTAAATTTTCTCTTCTGTTACGGGGATACCATCCTCTCCTTCGATAACCGTGTTTTCCGTAACGGATATTCTTTGCATTTTATAGGTTATGGGGGTGGAGAAGAAGAGTCCCAGGGGATCTTCTGTATGGGCGATGGTAACGGTGTATATATCGTTATCCGATTCGTCTTTTATTACTGTAATTGAGGGAGTTACTGCCGCTGAACCTGAGAATACGTAAACACCTTTTTCTGCGTTAAAATAGGGAGAACTTGCATCCGAAAGGGTGCTTATCTGGAAGTATCTGTTTGCAGCTGCGTTTATTTCCGTTTGTGTAAACTCCGTTTTACTGCTATCTCCATACTTTCTGGTAAGGAACATACAGTAGTTGATAAGAGCGTTTGTATCAATTTCGGAAGGATTGCTGAAAGGAAGCTTTGTACATCTTGAAATGAATGTGATGATGTCCGCAATTTCTTCCTTTTGTAAGTCTGCGGTATCTATATCGTCAGCAAATTTAAGAGAACTTATATAGAGATCTCCGGAGCTTTGACTATATGATACAGTCATTCGGAACTCATTATTTCCTTCTTTCAAAGAGGACTTCTTTGCGTTAGATACCGTTAATACCAAATCGTAGGTTCCGGGTATTTCGGTAGCTTGAACCGTAGCATCGGAAACTGTGGCAGAGAAGAAGGTGTCATATCCCCACTTTTCCATATCTTCGACTTTGATATATTTTGAAATGGCTGTAGTATCGCCTTTTTCAATAGCATCTGCAAATCCGAAGGCTACGGCATTCACCATAACGGTCATATAAGCCGATATTTCGTCGCATACAGTCTGGTAAACTTTGTTCTGAATATTAAACCATACGTCGGTTATTGAGCCGTCTGCTTCATTCTTTGAATATACGTTGAGTACTGCGGTACCGTCAGACAATGCTGCAAAAGTGAGGATAACATTGCTTTCACCGTCGAAGGTAAGCACTGTCTTTTTGTCTGCGGAAACCGTAGGCTTCTGCTCAAGCGCCTTTATGGAAAGGGATGCTATCCATTTTGAGATATCCGAAACGGAAGTGCTTTCACCCTTTGCAAAGGTTGTGGATACACCTTGATACAGCGCAACGTGAAGCTGATTCTGTGCCGAAATAAGCTCTACCAGTTCTGCATCGGTAATGGTAACCGCTTCCTTAACGGCGTTTGTGGTTGTGTACGATTCTATTTGGGAAGCCATATCTGCGGGACAGATATATATTGCTTTTTCGGTTTCAGAGAGATAAATCTCTGCTATATTGAATTCGGGATATATGGTAAAATAACTTTCATCTGCAAACTTAAAGGTCATCGCCTTTGCCAGCTCGCTGTTGAAGGATTCGGGAAGGGTGGTTTTTTGCCAAAGCTGAAGATTAAGTAAAAGCCTGAAATCTTCCTTAAGATCAAGGGTTGCGGTAAGGTCAGGGGCTTTTACGGAAAGCTTGCCGAG
>JAZRLW010000090.1:0-16395 GCA_045647025.1 Eubacteriales bacterium | reverse complement strand
CCCCGTTACCAACTATCATGCCAACGAGATTCTTGACGGAAGCCAGCTTCCCATCAAGTACTGTGCATACTCCGCTTGCTTCAGAGGTGAGGCAGGTAGCGCCGGAAGAGACACCAGAGGTCTTATACGTCAGCACCAGTTCAACAAGGTTGAGCTTGTTAAGTTCACCACTCCCGAAACTGCACTCGATGAGCTCGATGAGCTTACCGGCGAGGCAGAAAAGGTTCTTCAGCTTCTCGGCCTTCCCTACAGAGTTGTAAAGCTCTGCTCCGGTGACCTTGGCTTCTCCTCCGCTATCACCTATGATATCGAAGTGTGGATGCCTTCCTACAACCGTTACGTTGAGATCTCCTCCTGCTCCTGCTTTACCGACTTCCAGGCACGCAGAGCAAATATTAAGTTCAAGGCTAACCCCACCGATAAGGCACAGTTCGTATACACCCTTAATGGTTCCGGCGTTGCAGTTGGCCGTACCGTTGCTGCAATTCTTGAAAACTATCAGAACAAGGACGGCACGGTAACCATTCCTGAAGCTCTCCGTCCCTACATGAAGGGCAAGACTGTTATTGAGAAATAAATAATCTCAGATATAAAAAATCACTCCGCTGATGCGGAGTGATTTTTTGTGTATATAAAGCCTTATTTACCTGTTTTAAGAAACTCTTTATCAAATATCGTAGCCTCAATATGCTGCTCTTCGCCTTGATATGTGCCTATATAGTAGCATACGAATATGGATCCGTCCTCAAGGGCGGTTATACGGGGATAACCTGCGTCACCAGTGAAGGCATCGTCGCGGAGAATAATTTCTTCGCTCCAGGTCTTGCCCTCGTCTTCGGAGTATTTACACCTGATACCAAAGGGACGCTTTCTGTATCCGTAAACCAGTACCCAAGTACCGTCCTTCATTATTGCGGGAGCGGGAGGATTGCCTCCGTGATGTATAACGGGATTTCCTGCGTAAACCCAGGTTTTTCCCTCGTCGGTTGACTCATACTGGCTTATATAGTATATTTCTCCTCTGGGGAAGAGGTCTTTTGAAACGGTTTCCTGAGATCTGACAAAGCAGACGATGGTTCCGTCCTCTCTTCTCAGAGCTTGGGGCATAATATTAAAGCCGTTGCCTGCATATTCGGGGCCAATCCAGCTCAAAAACTCCATAGTTCTTCCGCCGTCCTCCATCTTCGCGCAGAAGGTGTTACCCTCTCTGCTCGTAGACTTCTGACATGAGCCAAACAGGAGTATCTCGTCGCTGTTAAGAACCATATATGCCGTTCTCATATTCAGAGGAAGGTCAAAACCTTCCATTTTGGGGAAGTTGTAGGGATCGCTCCAGGTCTTACCTCTGTCTGTAGAATAGTTCCACCAAGAGTAGTCAAAGTCCTTTGCTCCCGACATATTGAAGAAGAGAACCAGATCGGGATGGGTAAAATCAAGTTTTCCCTCAAAAGCCTTGATGATTTCGGGGCATCTGAGCTGTTGTGAGGGAGCGGGGTCATCGAGATTGGTTTTTTCGTGGCTCCAGGTCTTGCCGTTATCGGTACTGCGTGAGGTGTAAACGTACCAGGGGTTTTCCCTTATAAAGTGATGACCTCTTTCTGCGTTTAGATAGTCACATACCAAATATGAGGCGAGAATTTCCTCTCCCCAACTTTCACAGATATATCCTGCGGGCCAGGCAGCAAACTTGTTGCTTTCTTTATAAACGATAAAGTCTTTCTTCATATAAAGTACCTAATCTTAAACGTTTTATTTTCCCGTTTTCAGATATTCGGAGTCGATAATTCCACCTGCAATATATCGTTCTTCCTCTTTTGAGTGGCAATAATAGTAAGCAACAACTGCTTTTCCGTCTTGTCGGGTAACAATATTAGGATATCCAATATCCCAACCTATAGTATCATCACGGAAGTTTATTTCTTCGGACCAAGTTCTGCCTTCGTCTTCGGAGTACTTACATCTGATACCGGGGTGAGATGCATCTCTACAACCGTAAAAAACTACCCACGTGCCGTCTCCGAGTACTGTGAGCGCGGGAGGATTATTACCGTTTTCACCGGAAACGTCAGGCTTTCTTTCCCAGGTTTTTCCACCGTCAGTAGATTCAAACTGAGATATATAGTGATGGAAGGAACATCCGTGACCTTCGCGCCATTTAGTTCTGCAAAGTGCAACTATGGTCCCGTCCTGACGTCTTCTTCCCTGGGGCATTATATAGAAGCTGAAATTTTCTTCAAACTCTTCGCCTATCCAGCCCAGAAATTTAAAGGTGCCGTCGGAAAACATCTTTCCGCAAAAGCTTCTTCCCTCTCTGCCATAAGATTTTTGACAGGTTCCGAAAATGGTAAGCTCGTCCTTGTTTTCCACGATGTACTGGGTTCTCATGGTCAGGCAGTTTTCTAAACCGGGAATCTTCATTTTATAGGGACCAACCCAATTACGGCCTCTGTCAGTGGAATAGTTCCACCAGGAGAAATCTCCTGGATTGCTGTGACCCGTCATGCCGAAATTAATGGTAAAATCGGGATCCGAAAAGTCAAGCTTTCCGTCAAAGTTAAGTAGTTCTACGGAGTCCGCATCGGTATGCCTGAATCCTTTTGTTAGCAGAGGATGATTTTCCATCTGCCAGCTTTCGCCGCCGTCAAGGCTTCTTGCCAATACGGTCCACATGGGTTTTCCAGGAGCCATGGGGGGCTCTACACTTTCGAGATTTCTCTCTCCGCAGCCAAAGATAAAAAATATTTCGTTTCCCCAACATCTTGCGGTATTTCCTGCAGGCCAGGCGGCAAATTTGGTTTCATCGCGAAAAATAGTTATATCTTTTCTCATATAAAGGCCCTCCTTGGTTCTATAATATTACTTGTCTGCAATTTCCTTTGATAATCGTTCAACCGTTTCGGGGAGAATTATCCACTCGCAGTTTTCCATTATTCTCTTCTGGAGGATTTCGGGGGTATCGTCTTCAAGGACATCAACCGCTTTCTGGGCGATAATCTTACCTCCGTCAACCACGGAATTAACGAAGTGTACCGTAGCACCGCTGACCTTTACTCCGTAAGCCAAAGCAGCTTCGTGGACTTTAAGTCCGTAGAAGCCCTCTCCGCAGAATGAAGGGATAAGGGAGGGGTGCACGTTTATTATTTTTTCGGGATAAGAATCGGTAAATTCCTTGGTAAGGATGCACATGAATCCTGCAAGGACGATAAGGTCGGGAGTATCTTCGTCTATAAGGGCTTTGAGAGCCTTACAGTAGGAATCTGCGTCGGAGAAGGCCTTTCTTTCAAGAACGGAGGAGGGAATTCCCTGTTTCTCCGCTCTTTCAAGGGCGTATGCACCCTGTTTGCTTGCGATTACTCGGCATATTTCAACGTGAGGGGCTTTTCCTGCATTGATATAGTCGATTATAGCCTGCAGGTTTGTTCCTCCGCCGGAAACAAGGACGAGTACCTTCGCCTTATTCATTGAAAAGTACCTCTTTTTCGCCCTCGATAACTTCACCGAGGATAACAGCCTTTTCGCCTGCTTCCTGGGCAGCCTTTATTGCCTTATCAGCATCCTCTGCCTTAACGGCGATAGCCATACCGATACCCATGTTGAAGGTATTGTACATATCTCTTTCGGGAACGTCGCCAATCTTCTGGAGAAGGTTGAAGATGGCAGGTCTTTCAAAGTTCTTGGTGAGCATAACGGAGGTGGTGTCCTTGAGCATACGGGGGATATTCTCATAGAAGCCGCCGCCGGTGATGTGGGACAGAGCCTTCATCTGAACGTTGTGCTTTTTAAGGTTCTTTATAGCTTTTACATATATCTTTGTGGGTCTGATAAGTGCTTCGCCTACGGTTTCGCCAAGTTCGTCACTGTACTGGGTGAGAACAGAGGTAGCATTGGGATTGTTAAGACCGAAGAGCTTTCTTACAAGAGAGAAGCCGTTGGAATGTACACCAGAAGAAGAAAGACCAACGATAACGTCGCCCTTTGCAAGCTGGGAGCCGTCGATAATATTCTTTTTATCAACAATACCTACACTGAAACCTGCAAGGTCGTATTCGTCTTCGGGATAGAAACCGGGCATTTCTGCGGTTTCGCCGCCAATAAGGGCACATTCGGACTGTCTGCAACCTTCAGATACGCCCTTTACTATCATAGATACCTTTTCGGGAATGAGCTTGCCGGTAGCAATATAGTCAAGGAAGAACATAGGTTCTGCACCTGCGCAAAGAACGTCGTTTACACACATAGCAACGCAGTCAATACCCACGGTATCGTGCTTGTCAAGAAGGAATGCTAACTTAAGCTTGGTTCCTACACCGTCAGTACCCGAAACAAGAACGGGCTCTTCCATACCTCCGATGGGGGGAAGATAAAGGCCGCCAAATCCGCCTATATCCTGAAGAACTGCGGGAGAATAAGTACTCTTAACGTACTGTTTCATCATTTCTACCGATTTGTAACCTGCGGTAACGTCAACGCCCGCATTCTTGTAGCTTTCGCTGTAACTCTTCATAACTATTTCCTTTCCTTTCTGTGACAAGGGTTTTATATGTTCAGTTTATTTTCGTATTTATATTTTTCGTCTTCGTTTTCGCCTGATTCAGCCCTAACGTCAATGGGATATTCTTCGCTAAAGCATCCGCAACAGAAGGTGGTGCCGAATTTGCTGGTCGCGATCTTCTGTACGCTCTCGTAGGAGAGGAAGCCAAGGGAGTCTGCTCCGATATGCTTACGAATTTCTTCCACCGACATTCTGCATGCGATAAGATTTTCCTTTGAGGGAACGTCTGTTCCGAAGTAGCAGGGTGCAACGAAGGGGGGAGAAGAAATTCTCATATGAACTTCCTTTGCGCCTGCATCCTTAAGGAGCTTTATGGTCTTGTCTGTAGTTGTTCCTCTTACAATAGAGTCATCTACGAGGACTATTCTCTTGCCCTCAACCTCGCTGCGAAGGGCGTTGAGCTTTATCTGTACTGATCTTGCTCTTTCAGCTTGTGTGGGCTGTATAAAGGTTCTTCCGATATATCTGTTTTTGATAAATGCTGTTCCCAGGGGAATTCCCGATTCCTTTGCGTAGCCTTCTGCTGCGCTTAAACCCGAGTCGGGCACACCGCAAACAAGGTCTGCTTCAACGGGATATTCCTGTGCAAGGAATCTTCCTGCCTGCTGTCTTGCCTCGTGTACGGAACATCCGTCGATAACGGAGTCGGGTCTTGCAAAGTAGATATGTTCGAAAACACAGAGTCCGTAGGGCTTTTTCTCTTCACACTTAAGGCTTCTAATACCGTTGTCGTCAACAACCACAACCTCACCGGGCTCAATATCTCTCTCAAATGTTGCGCCCAAAGCATTAAGTGCGCAGGATTCGGAAGCAAATACTACCGAGTCACCGATTCTTCCCATGCAGAGAGGTCTGAATCCAAAGGGGTCTCTTGCCGCAATAAGCTTTCTGGGTGACATGATAACAAGCGAGTAGGCTCCCTTTACTATGCTCATCATATTCAGAACGGCTTCTTCAACGTTATGAGTCTTTACTCTTTCTTTTGCAATAACGTAGAGGATAACCTCTGCGTCGTTTGATGTCTGGAAAAGAGCGCCCTGCTTTTCGATTTCAGTTCTTATGGCCGCCGCATTTATAAGGGTTCCGTTATGAGCAATGGAAAGGGTTCCCTTTATATATCTGGTTACCAGAGGCTGTGCATTTTCTCTTGTAACTCCGCCCTGGGTGGAATAGCGGCAGTGGCCCATAGCCATCTGACCCTGCCCCAAGGTTTCAAATGCCTTTTTGGTAAATACGTCGGGAACAAGTCCCAATTCCTTGTAGGAAGAAATTACTCCCCTGTCATTTACCGCAATACCGCAGGACTGCTGTCCTCTGTGCTGTAATGCGTAAAGTGCAAGATAGGTTTCTCTTGCAACGTCTATTGTTTCGTCTTTTGAATAAATGCCGAATATTCCGCACTCCTCGTTGAGTTTACGGTCATTGAGAATGATTCCGGTTTCGTTCATAAAGGTTTTATTCCTCTCGGTGAAAAACTTTGATATTAGAGTTCTTTTGCTGCTTCTTTAATAGCTGCGTCCTTTTCCTCAATAGCTTCTGCCATTGCCTTCTTGTAATCAATGACTTTCTGCATAAGGGTAGGTTCGGAAAGGGCCAACATCTGTATTGCAAGAAGGGCGGCATTGTCTGCGCCGTCTATTGCAACTGTGGCAACGGGAATGCCCTTGGGCATCTGGACGGTGGAAAGAAGGCTGTCAAGGCCGTCCATTGTGGAGGATTTTATGGGAAGACCTATAACGGGAAGGGGTGTGTTTGCTGCCATAACTCCCGCAAGATGAGCTGCTTTTCCCGCTGCGCAGATAAGTACGCCTATGCCTCTGGACAGGGCGGATTTGGAGTATTCTTCAGCCTTTTGGGGGGAGCGATGGGCGGAGATAACGCTTATTTCGTATTCCACACCGAATTCTTTAAGAGTTTTTACTGTGTTTTTGAGTACGGGGAAGTCGCTGTCGCTTCCCATGATGATTCCCACTTTAAGCATATATTTAAAATCCTTTCAATAAAATTCACTGTTTTCTTGAGAGCTTTTCCCCCGTTTTGTTAAGGTCAAGCCCCGTGTAGTATATGTTTTTTATTTCTTGCTCGAAAATAAGGTATTCTTCCTCGGGCATTTCCCCCGTCAGACGTATATTTTCGGAAAAATCAACGTTTTGGTTTGAGAGAGAGTACTTTTCAAGAACCTTATTTACGGTTTTGTGTTTGTCGTAGCCAAAAAGTGCCTCAAAAGACACCGCCTTTATTATCGGCGCTTTTTCTGCCGCGTCAAGAACCTGGGATGCACCCTTTGCGTATGCCCTGACAAGACCGCCTGCCCCTAAAAGGATGCCGCCAAAATATCTTGTGACCACTACCAGAACGTCAACTACACCCTGCGCCTTGATAACGTTGAGTATGGGCATACCTGCCGTTCCTTGGGGCTCGCCGTCGTCGGAGCATCTTTGCTTTCCGAACTGTCTGAGATTGTATGCCCAACAGTTATGGGTAGCGTCCGAATGCTCGGCTCTGACCTCTGCCAATTTCGCTTCGGCTTCTTCTTCAGTTGTGACGAAAAACGCTCTGGAGATAAATACCGATTTTTTTTCGGTAAACTCGGTTTTGGCGTCGCGTTTGACTGTTATAGCCTCCATATCAGATACCCCGAAAAAGAAAGTGCAAAAGTAAAAACTAATACATTATAATTATAACATTATATAGGACATAAAGCAAGGGCAAATTAGCAAAAAAAATAGGATTTCTTGCAATCTAAATAAGGAATTTTTATGAAGTGACAGAGAGAAAAATGCAAGTTGTTAAAAGCACCACTAAAATAGGTAAAAAGAAAAATGATATTACCTCAAGACAGATGTTCCCAAAAAGTCGCATCATATGTGATATTATGTATGTGCGGCACAGCTAAGGGAGTTTTAAAAAGAGGGATTTTATGTTTTCTTACGAATTTAGGAACCAGAAGGGTATATCATAACTTTATTTTTTGAAGAAGGAAGGTGGTCGATATAATGATTACGAATAAATGAAGAGAGTGCACTATTTTAAAGCATAAATGCATTGCAGAACAAAGGAGAAAATTATGAAACAGGCTATTATTAAAAAAGTATTGATATTCTTGGGTATCTGGGTCGCCGTTTTTCTTATTTCATTTCTGGGAGGGGAAGAGATGCCGTTTCTTATGAGAATAGGTGCTACATTAGTCATGGCAATATTGGCTACGCTAGTATGGCTTTTTCCGTCAACGGGAAACCGAAACGTATCAAACGGTGTATCGATGCCTATAATTTCCTGTCGGAAATGCGGATACTACGGAGCAGGAAGCGGTGCCTGTCCCAAATGCGGCTGGACGGTAACCGATAAAATAACCCCTTCTACGCCGATTATTTCTTGCACAAAGTGCGGTTACGTTGGTGCCGGAACTGCACCTTACTGCCCAAAATGCGGCTGGAATAGGGCTAAAAGAATCAAATAAAGGAGAGTTAAATATGAAAGTAGAAATATATTCAAGAGAGAACATAAAAAAACTGATTGCCTGCGGGTTTCCCGCAAAAACAGCGGTCATCAGCTTTCACGATCCGATTGACGGCCGTATCTCCGCAGAGTATCACCCTGTAGATTATAAGGGTGTGTGCGAAAGGTTATTCTACGTCCCGATACGCGATATAGATATAGATATTTTAGGTGAATATGGCTTGACCGAGGAGACATATTTCCCTGAGGTGGATCATCTGGCAAAATTTATTATGTCAGCGGTCAATGACGGCTACGGCATCATATGCCAATGCGAATACGGGCAGAGTCGAAGCGCTGCATGTGCTGCCGCAATAAAGGAGTTTTACGATAAGTCGGGAATAGATATTTTTGCCGATTACAGGTACTATCCTAATCAGCTTGTTTTTAACAAGGTGTTAAGGTCTTTACGTAACAATCACAAAAAACAATGATAGAATAGGAGAAAAATTATGAGTGCATTTGATAAAATTATAGGATACGAAAGCATAAAGCAGGAGCTTATTCAGATCTGTGATATGATACATAATAAGGAAATCTATCAGAAGATGGGAGCAAAGATGCCTCAGGGATTACTTCTTTACGGGGATCCCGGACTTGGCAAGACTCTTATGGCGCAGAGCTTTATTGAGGAAAGTGGATTAAAGGCTTACACTGTAAGAAGGGCGGGTTGTGATTCTGCATTTTTAAAAGAGATGGATGATGCCTTCACTTTGGCAATGCTGCATTCTCCCTCTATAGTTTTTCTTGACGATATGGATAAGTTTGCCAATGATGACGAGGAGCATTGCGATTCCGAAGCCTATGTGGCTGTGCAGGCGGGGATAGATAACGTAAAAAATGCGGGTGTCTTTATTATCGCTACTGCAAACAACATCCGTAAACTTCCCGACTCGTTGGTGCGTATGGGAAGATTTGACCGCAAGATAGAATTCAACCGCCCTGAGGGGAAGGACGTAGAGGCGATCATCAAGTATTTTATGAGGGACAAGCAGTTAGCCGATGACGTTGACGTTAAAGATATATCTGCTATGATAAGTTATAGCTCTTGCGCGGAGCTTGAAACGATAATGAATGAGGCTGCCATTAATGCCGCACATAAAAGAAGAACGTGTATCTGCAAAGAGGATATGATATCAGCGGTTTTGAAGAGCCATTATAATTCTCCCACAATAATTGACAAACGCAATGCGGAAACTTTGAGAAAAATAGCTCTTCATGAGGCTGGACATCTTGTAGTAAGTGAGATTATCCGTGACGGAAGCGTGGGGTTTGCCTCCGTAAGATCGTTGGAGGATAATGACGGAGAGGGATTTATCAGAAATTGCAAGAGACTTCATAGAGTTCCTGAAAGAGTCTTGATGCTCCTAGGAGGAAAGGTTGCCGTAGACCTTTATTATGCCGAGGACATTGCTGTGGGATATCGCAGTGATGTGGAAAAGGTATATAAATATCTGAGAGAGGCTGTTTGTGAGTGTTCCTACATTGGCTCAAGGTATCAGCAATATTATCGAGATGATCCCTCAGAGGCAAAAAAGAGCGGTATAGAGGCAGTAGTTCACGCTGAAACCGAAAGGCTTACCGTAAAGGTCAAGGAGATACTGCTCAAAAACAGGACGTTTCTTGAAAAAGCGGCAGATGCGTTATTTGTCCACGAGAACCTGCTATATTCCGATATCAGAAAGATAAAAGAGTCGGTGGATATCGTGCCCGTTTCTATCTGAGGAGGGATGTGCTCTTTTTGTCGCATAAGTGTTGACATTTTCTGCGGGATAATATATAATAATTGCGATGATGATTGGTTTGGTAACGGCGTCACCTTTTACGATGAGACTGAGGACAGCGTTTTTGCTCGCGTAAAGCTGAACCTCAAGGCAGCAAGGTTTTTGGCGCTACAGTATGCACCTTACGTGACAGTGCTGTCGCCCCAAAGTTTGGTGGAGCAGATAAGAAAGGATTTGGAAGACGCTCTGCAAGATTATGAAGCGGAGTTTAAATAAGGGAGGAAAAAGTTATGGATTCAAAATCAATGGTCAGTGCTTTGTTGGAATCGTATGAGACTATAATGAAAAGCAAAGGAAACAATCCTAAATGGGCGGTGCATAAACGAAATGCCCCTAATGAGTTGGTAAAGTGTACCATTCCTTTCGTTGGTAAGAATTATGCGAATCAAGCTAAGAAAATTCTTGTTTATGCGAGCGCAGAGAATTTGAGTGATCACTATCCTGGAAGCAAAAAGGAAAGACTTTACCTGGATGGAGATGATGCCATAAATAGACACAGAATGTTTTTTGATAACTCTGTTGCTGAAATTAAAGAGGGAGAGATCAACTTTCCCAATATGCATATACAACCTATTAATGACGGCACCCTTGCTACAGCTATTTTATATCTTGCCTCGCGTGATATGGATATTCATGATATGACGCCTAAAATGTTTTGTGAGACAATTGCGGTGGCAAATTACTGCAAATATACGATAAATACAGAACGGCAGGAAAATATCCAAAAGGGTGCAGGCAATTACGGTAGCGATAAAAATATAGACTATACCCAATTGACAAAAAGCAAAGCTCGTGAATATCTTTGCGAGTCGCACCCCTTTCTTAAGGCCGAACTAAACATTTTGAAACCAGACATTATTGTTATGCCAGAGTCCCTTTTTTATATAGATAAGAATTTTATTGGTGAATGTGCAAATTCGATTGGAGCCGAAATAAAGCCCATCTATCAACTGGGCCCCATACCAATAAATATAGTAATTCCGAAGTTAATGGCAAAGGCAAATATGCAAAAGAAAGCTATTGACGATCTTCATCCGACGATAAGGAGATGGCACGAGAATATAAAGCGGGTGTCACAAGATAAGTATTTATTCGTGTATACATATTTGGACCAAAAGTAATAACTGCTTTTCGGGGTTATCTATTAGATAGTTATTAAAAAAGAGCCGCCTGAACATGTTCAGGTGGCTCCAAATTATCTTTTATATTCTGGGCAGGGTTGCAAATCCTTTTTCAAGGTCTTCGTCGGTGGGAATGTAGTCGGACATTTCACCGTCGTTGAACCTCTTATATGCGGGCATATCGAAGAAGCCGGTACCGGAAAGACCCAGAAGGATAACCTTCTTTTCACCGGTTTCTTTACACTTCATGGCCTCGTCTATTGCACACTTGATGGCGTGAGAGGATTCGGGCGCGGGGAGTATACCTTCGGATTTTGCAAAGGTAACAGCTGCTTCGAATACCTTGCTCTGCTCGTAGGAAGTCGCTTCCATAACGCCGTCGTGGTAAAGCTTTGAGAGAATGGGGTTCATACCGTGGTATCTCAATCCTCCCGCATGGCCGGGTGCGGGCATAAAGCCGTTACCCAGGGTGTACATCTTCATGAGGGGGGTCATCTTGCCGGTGTCACCGAAGTCGTAGGCGTATTTACCTCTGGTAAGAGAGGGGCAGGATGCGGGCTCGACAGCAATCAGTCTTACGTCACTCTTTCCTTCAAGTTTATCGTATACGTAGGGGGTTATAAGACCGCCAAGGTTTGAGCCGCCGCCTGCGCAACCGATAACGATATCGGGATAAACGTCATATTTATCAAGAGCGGCCTTTGCTTCAAGACCGATGATAGACTGGTGGAGAAGAACGTGGTTAAGAACGCTTCCCAGAACGTATCTGCAATTGGGAGTGCTTGTAGCAACCTCAACGGCTTCGGATATGGCACATCCGAGAGAGCCGGGAGTACCGGGGAACTGCTCAAGAATCTTTCTTCCCACAGCTGTAGTATCGGAGGGAGAGGGGATGACTTTTGCACCGTAGGTTCTCATAACCTCACGTCTGTGGGGCTTTTGTTCTGCAGAGCTTTTTACCATAAACACAGTGATATCTACACCGTAAAATGCGGCAGCCATAGAAAGGGCGGTACCCCACTGACCTGCACCGGTCTCTGTGGTAAGGGTGGTAATACCCTGCTCTTTTGCATAATATACCTGAGGCACTGCAGAATTGAGCTTATGAGAGCCCGAGGTGTTGGTACCTTCAAACTTGTAGTATATTTCTGCGGGAGTTCCCAGAACCTTCTCAAGTGCGTAAGCACGGATGGTGGGAGAGGGGCGAATCATCTTGTAAAAGTCCAGGATTCCCTGGGGGATGGGCACGTATTTTTCGGTGGTGTTAAGCTCCTGCTTTATAACCGCATCACAGAAAACACCCTTAAGGTCTTCTTCTGTGCAGGGCTTTCCCGTCTTGGGACTGAGCATAGGGGGGAGGTCCTTAAGGATAGGACGCATATCTACCCAACACTTGGGGAGCTCGTCTTCGGGTATATAAATTTTTACGGGAATGTCGTTTCTCATGGGTGTGATTCCTTTCGTACTTTTATTGAGTGTTACCAAATACTCGCAGGTTCCGAAAGCGTCGGGATGCGAAATATAAAAAACGCCGTATCCCTCGGTATTGAGGTGATACGACGATCACGGTGCCACTCAACTTCAGACCTCACCGCAAATGGTGGAGATCCCTCTTTCGGATACAAAAATATATCCTGCCTCTGTAACGTGAAGCCCACGGCTCGGCATACTTGGAGATATTCTCCGTTCCTCCTGCTCCTATTCGGGTCCATTCGCATATATTAAGACAATCGGGCTGTCACCGTCCCCGACTCGCTTTTTTGCCATCGTATATGTTACTACTCCCAAGTCACTGGATTTGTTTCGGTATTTGGTTTTACATATTAAAAATTATATGTCACTTTAACACTTTTGTCAAGCAACTTTTCAAAATGTTCAAATTTTCCTTGCAGCCATCAGCTTTTTAAAGGCTTTCTCCGCTCCTTCTTTGTCACCGGAATAGGGTACGGATTTGCCTCTGACGGCCTGTGTATGCTCGTGGCCTTTACCTGCAAGAATAATAACGTCGCCGGGACGGGAAATCTCTGCCGCACGGGTAATGGCCTCTTCTCTGTCAACTATCTTTTCATAGTTTGAGGTAAGGGGCGAGAGATAACCTTCTATCTGGGCAATAATATCCTCAGGCTCTTCGTTTGCCGGATCGTCCGACGTTAATATTATATGATCGGCGTTTACGCCTGCCACTTCTGCCAGATTCTTACGTCTGTCCAGAGCCTTATTTCCGGGGCATCCGAAAAGACAGATAATTCTGTTTTCGCCGAAGAATTTCTTTGCATATCTGAAGATACCCTCAAAGCTCAAGCCGTTATGGGCGTAGTCTACTACCACAGTTCTGTCGGCCATTTTGTATATCTCCATGCGGCCTGCTATGGTGGTGGATTTGAGAGCCTTTGAGATGATGTTAATATCTATGCCGTACACCGTTGCAACAGCGATTGCCGCAAGGGCGTTATAGACGTTAAAGTCACCGGGAATGGAGATTGAAATTTTCTCTCCGTTATAGTATTTTCCGTAAAGGGAAAACTCTGTTCCGTAAGGGGTTTCTTTTATGTTTTTTGCGTAGAAATCCGAATTTTCGTTAAGTCCGAAGGTATACAGAATTTCGCAGGTGGCCCCCTCTTTCATTTCTTCCGCATAGGGGTCGTCAATGTTTAAAAATCCGTTTTTACAAAGGGTAAGCATTCTCTTTTTTGCGGTCTTATATTCCTCAAAGCTATGATGCTCGGTGGGGCTTACATGGTCAGGGGAAAGGTTAAGATATACTCCCGCAAAGAAGTTAACGTATTCGATTCGGTTATATTGTAATCCCTGGGAAGATACCTCAATTACAGCCGCTTCCGCACCGTCCTCTGCAAAGCCGTTAAGGATTCCGTAAAGCTCTAAAGATTCGGGAGTGGTGCAGCTTTTCGGCATGGGTTTTCCACAGGAAAGGGCCTCGTTTGTGGATATTATTCCCGTTTTCCCGTTAAATGCGGAATCAAAAATATTTTTAAGCATATAAGCCACGGTGGTCTTGCCCTTTGTGCCGGTTATTCCCGTAAGCTTATATTGAGAAGAGGGGTCTTCGTAGAAATATTTTGCGCAAAGAGGCATGGCAAGGCGAATATCGGTTACGGTGATTCTGGGAAGGGTACAGCCTTCACCCGCGATATGCTCCTCCGCTATATATGCAACGGCGCCCGCGTTCTGGGCAGAGATAAGGTATTCGTTTTTGAAATTAAGTCCCTTTGCAAAGAAAAAGGTACCTTCAGCTATCTGTCTTGAGTCACAGGATATGGCCTTTGCTACAGGGTTTTCTCCTTCTTTACACTCCGCCGAAACAAGGAGTCCGTTGGAGCGTAAAAGCTCTGTAAAATCAGTAAAATTCATAACTTTTCCTTACTTATACTTCTCTGTTCCAGTATTTTTTATCAAGGCTTCTGAAATATACAGCCTCGTTGATATGCTTGGGCAGAATATCCGCGCTACCTTCAAGGTCGGCGGAAGTTCTTGCTATTTTTATAAGCTTGTCGTAGGCTCTCATGCTGAGGGCTCTTTTGACGAACACATCGTTTAAAAGTTCCTCTGCCGCGTGGGTAAGGCCGCAGTTTCTTATGGCGTCTACCGTCATTTTTGCGTTGCAGGAAATATCCGTGCCTCTGAATCGCTGACGCTGTATCTCTCTGGCGGCGTTGACCCTTTCCTTGATTTTTGCGGAGGGCTCTGCTTTTTTGCCGCTGTTTATATCAGATATTTTAACCTGAGGTAGCTCGGTCTGCAGGTCTATTCTGTCAAGAAGCGGTCCTGAAATTTTATTTATGTAGTTTGATACCGTTTTTGGGGAGCATACGCATTTTTTCATGGGGTTTCCGTAGTTTCCGCAGGGGCAGGGATTCATTGCACAGAGGAGAGTAAATGATGCGGGATATGAAAGGCTCTTTTTTACTCTGGTAATGGTGATTTTTCCGTCTTCCATAGGCTGACGGAGAGTTTCAACCACCTTTGTGGAAAACTCGGGAAGCTCGTCAAGGAAGAGTATGCCGTTCTGGGCCAGAGAGATTGCTCCGGGGCCTGGGATTGCGCCGCCGCCTGTAAGTCCGGGGATAGAGGTGCCTTGATTTACCTGCACTAAGGGCCTTTTTACTATAAGCTGTCTGTCTGCGGAAAGCTTACCCGCTACAGAGTATATGCGGCTGGTTTCTATTATTTCGTCAAATGTCATATCGGGCATTATGGATGGCATACATTTTGCCAAAAGGCTTTTGCCCGTGCCCGGAGGGCCTATGAAGAGGAGGTTATGTCCGCCAGCGGCGGCAAGCTCACAGGCTCTTTTTCCGCCTTGCTGTCCTACTACGTCGGCAAAGTCGTACTTCATTTCCTCTTCGGCTTTTCTTATTACCGATTCAATGTCGGTCTGCGCGGGAGTAAGAAGCCTTTCTCCCCTTATATGAGCTAAAAGGTCGCCAAAATTATCAACGCCGTATACCTTGATACCGTCAATGACCGAACCTTCTGCAAGGTTGTCTATGGGGATGTATATCTCTTCAAATCCCAATGCCTTTGCACTAATTACCGAGGCAAGGATTCCCGAGGTGGGGCGAACCTTTCCCGAAAGGGATATTTCACCGCAAAAGGCCGCCTTTGGTGAGGGTTGAGGGATTCCTCCCATAGCAGACAGTACACCCAAAAGCATGGCAAGGTCGTAGGTAGAGCCCTCTTTTCTCATATGTGCGGGGGCAAGATTTATTATTATGCGAAGGGTAGGCATATGTATGCCGCTGTTTTTCAGGGCGGCAATTATTCTGTCTCGTGCTTCCTTTACCGCCGCGTCGGGCAGACCGATAATGTCGGTGACTGCGTTCTCAGAGGAGGAAACGTCGGTTTCTACGTCAACTGCGTAGCCGTCAAGACCGAAAAGGCCGATACTTCTTACAGTGCTTACCATAACCGAATAAATCCTTTCGGGCAAAATAGTGGTGTTCTCTTATATTTTACACCAAAAACGGCGGGATTGCAAGACATAATTCAAAAAAAAGTTGTGGATTTTATATTATTTTTATGCTATACTTTAAAGAAGAGTATTTTTTAGTTTGGCAAAAGTGTACTTTTGCGCCAAACACCACCCACAACCGACGAAAGGAATGAATCCTAAAATGGGTCTTTTTGAAAAGATATTCGGCAATTACAGCGACCGAGAACTGAAGAAAATAACTCCCATAGTAAATAAAATACTTGCTCTTGAAGAGGAGTACAAAAAGCTTTCCGATGCAGAATTAAAGGGAAAGACTGAAATATTTAAAAAGCGACTTTCCGAGGGTGAGACCCTTGACGATATACTTCCAGAGGCCTTTGCTACCATAAGGGAGGCAGATGCCCGAGTATTGGGTATGCGCCCCTTTGAATGTCAGCTTTACGGAGGTATAATCCTTCATCAGGGTCGTATTGCCGAAATGAAAACAGG
>JAZRLW010000089.1:0-4724 GCA_045647025.1 Eubacteriales bacterium | reverse complement strand
TTCTTCCATATATTAAAATTAATAACGTTACCATATCAGGTAAATAAGCAAAAAAATCCGACCTAAACAGGTCGGATTTTTTATCTTTATAATGATATTATAATCAATCAACGTCGTTTGCCAGAATATGTTCGTATGTTTCTCTCTTAACAACTATTCTGGGAGTAGCACCTTTCAGCATAACCACAGGGGGGCGAGGGATACGATTATAGTTAGAAGACATGGAATAATTGTATGCACCCGTAGCGAATACAGCAAGAATATCACCAGCAGCAGGAGATTGGAGTTTTATATTTTCCTGCAAAATGTCGCCACTTTCACAACATTTTCCAACTACGGTAACCTCAGTATTGGGCTCCTTGTCGGCCTTGTTTGCTACGGTCATGGAATATGCGGAGCGGTAAAGAATATATCGGGGATTATCGCACATGCCACCATCCACGGATACGTAAGTTCTTACATCTTTTATTTCCTTTACAGAGCCTATGGTATATAAAGTCATACCTGCGGCGCCAACAATACTTCTCCCGGGTTCACAAAGCATAAAAGGTACGGGGTAATTAAGCTTTTCCGCTTCCTCTGTAACGGTGTGAGAAATAATACGCATATACTCGGAATAATCAAGGGGGTCGTCATTTTCGGTATACCTGATACCAAAACCGCCGCCAAGATTAAGCTCGCGTATCTCTATTCCAAGCTGGTCACGTACGTCAGCCATAAACTTCAGCATTACCTTTGCGGCAAGCTGGAAGGGCTCAACGTCAAATATCTGAGAACCGATATGACAGTGAACACCAACGACCTTAACATTATTCATCTTTGAAGCGGTCTTGATAATCTCAAACGCTTCGCCGTTTTCTAACGCTACACCGAACTTAGAGTCTATCTGGCCGGTCTTAACAAAGTCATGAGTATGGGCGTCTATACCGGGCTTTATCCTGAAAGAAATATTTATTATTTTCCCGTCAAAAGCCGCAATTTTATCAAGGCGGTTAAGTTCTTCGAGATTATCAACAACAATATGACCTACCCCGTATTCAACGGCCATACGTAATTCGTCATTGGTTTTATTATTTCCGTGGAAATATATCTTAGAAGCGGGCATACCTGCTTTAAGAGCAGTATACAATTCACCGCCAGACACGACATCGACGCCAAAGCCTTCATCCATTACTATCTTGTAAATAGCCTTAGAAGAGAAGGCCTTACTTGCGTAAAGAGGCAGACCCTTACCACCGTAATACTTGTCTATAGCCTGCTTGTATTTTCTACAATTCTCGCGTATAATATCCTCACTCATAACGTAAAGAGGAGTGCCGTAATTTTTTGCAAGTTCAACGGTATCTACGCCGTTAAAATATAAATTTCCGTTGTTTACGGTATATCCGTTATCCATAATTATTCCTCGTTGTTTTCTTCTTTTTGACAAACGTCATTTATTATAGCTCGTATCTCTTCAACACCCTGCCCACTTACGGAGGAGAAGGGGATTACGTTTATCCCAAATCTTTCGGAAAGGGAAGAGATGCTGTTTTTAAGCTGTGTAGCAGAAAGTTTGTCAGTCTTTGTAGCAGCTACGCAGAAAAGATATTCCTTTGACATAAGATAATCATACATCAAAATATCGTTTTCGGTGGGTTCGTGTCTTGAATCTACCAGAAGGATTATCATTCTGATATCTCTGTCAAGTTCAAAATACTTATCAATAAGACTACCCCAGTTATGGCGCTGCTCTTTAGACCTCTCCGCATAACCGTATCCGGGAAGGTCTACTATGAAAGCCTTGCCATCAGCATCAAAAAAGTTAACGGAGATAGTCTTACCGGGCTTCTGACTGGTCTTTGCCAGAGATTTACGGTTAAAAATCTTGTTTATCATTGAGGATTTGCCAACGTTTGAACGTCCTGCAAACAAAACCTCGGGGCGTTTCTCCAACTTAAGGCCCGAATTACCGAACCAGCTGGTAACAAATTCCGCTTTCTGGAAATTAATATTCATAATACTTGTCCGTCCTTTAAGGCGAGATAAATCAATTTTCGATGGGGAGCAGGGCTTCCGCCAATACTTCATCCATCTTCGACACGGGAACAAAAACAAGAGCGTTTTTCACTTCGTCTTCAAGCTCTGCAATATCAGATACGTTATCCTTGGGGATAAGGACTTTTTTCATACCGGCTTTATACGCAGCCATGGTCTTTTCGCGAAGGCCGCCAATGGGCAAAACATTACCACGAAGAGTAATCTCACCGGTCATAGCAACGTCACCCCTGACCTTTCTTCCGGTAAGCTCACTGATAAGAGCCAGCGCAATACCGATACCTGCAGAAGGCCCATCTTTTGGAACAGCACCTTCGGGGAAGTGATAATGTATGTCTTTTTTCTTGTAAAATTCATTATCGATACCGTACACGTCCGCTATTGAACGTATATAGCTTACCGCAGCACGGGCAGATTCTTTCATAACGTCGCCCAACATACCCGTAAGTTCTATCTTGCCGGTGCCGTCAAATGCTTTTACCTCAAGCTGCATTATTTCACCGCCAACAGCAGTATATGCAAGGCCGTTTACAACGCCTATCTTATCACTTCTGTCGGTATCGTCCTCTTTAAATTTACGAGGACCGAGGTATTTTTCTATATTAGATGCAGTAACGGCTATTCTACCGGTAGCCTCATCACAAGCTACTGCCTTTGCAGCCTTTCTCATAACAGTAGCAATGCTCTTTTCAAGGTTTCTAACGCCCGCTTCTCTCGTATAGAACTTCAACATTGAATCAATAGCAGTGTCTGAAATTCTTATCTTTGAAGAATTGAGACCGTTTTTACCCATCTGCTTACGCACAAGGTATTTTTTAGCGATATTGAATTTTTCGGTAGCAGTATAAGAGGAAAGCTCAATAACGTCCATTCTGTCAAGAAGGGGTTCGGGAATATTTGATTCCACGTTAGCCGTTGTTATAAACAGTACATCACTTAAATCAAAGGGAAAATTAAGAAAATGATCCTTGAAGGTCTTATTCTGTTCGGGATCAAGAACTTCAAGCAGGGCAGAGGTAGGGTCACCCTTATAATCGTTACCAAGTTTGTCCACTTCGTCAAGCAAAATAACAGGATTCATTGTCTTTGAATGAATCATCGCTTCGATAATCTGGCCGGGCATAGAAGCTATATAAGTACGTCTATGGCCGCGGATTTCGCTTTCATCTTTTACGCCACCAAGAGCAATACGCTGAAAAGATCTTCCACAAGCTCTCGCAATAGACTGGGCTATAGAAGTTTTACCTACTCCCGGAGGGCCCACAAGACATATTATCTGGCCTGAATTTTTGCCAGTAAGCTTCTTTACAGCTAAAGTTTCGAGTATTCTGTCTTTAACCTTTTTAAGTCCGTAATGGTCTTTTTCAAGTATTTTAGCAGCCTTATTAAGGTCTATATTGTCGTCTGAATATTTTCCCCAGGGCAGGGAGAGAACAACATCAAGGTAAGAGGTTATTACCGAAAATTCCTGGGAGCTTTCGGGAATAGAATAAAGTCTTGATACCTCATCAAGCAGGTCTTCTTTTACATCCTTTGGTGCGGGGATAGCGCTGACAGAGTCATAATATTCAGATACAATATCGTCACCGCCATCATTAATTTCAGCTTTTAACTGACGTATCTGCTCACGGATAAAATGTTCCTTCTGCTCGGAAAGTAACTGTCTTTTAACCTTATTGGCAAGAACCTCTCTATGCTCGTTAATGCTGGTTTCATCCTTCAGTGCAGCAATAAGAGCTTCAGCTCTCTTTTCAGAATCAACCTCATTCAAAAGAACAAGCTTGGTTTCTTTTGCAATACCGGTATTATTTGCGATAAAGTCAGAAAGAACGCCGATATCCTTAATAGCCTCGGCCTTCATAAGTATCTTTTTATCAAAAGTACCGTCAGTATCAGCATATGTACGGAGAGAATCCAGAAGCATTCTTCTGTAAGCCTCGTATTTTGAGCCGGATAGACGGTCAAAAGACTTCTCATATACGGGTTCAGCTAAAATAAGAGGATAGCTTGCTCTATCATTACTGAGCGTTCTTATTTTACGCATTCTGCATATACATTCGAAAGTTACAGTGCAGGTAAGATTGGATATTTTCGCAAACTGCTTTATATTTGCCAGCACACCCGTTTTTTCTTCGCTGTCATTTTCGGTTACAAGGTAGACGTACTTATAGTTTGCCGCAATTTTTTGTATTATATCAGAATCGGAAACATCGATAGATGCAACGTTTATTATCATTGAGGGGAAGGGAACAACGTCCTTGAGAGCTACCTTGTGAAGCTCCATGTAAAGTTCACCATTATTCTCAAATATGATTCTGTCTATGTAATCGTTTATGTTTTCTGTAATGTTAGACATAATTGTGCCTTTCAAACTTAATATCATTCGATTTTATCATTATACTATATAATATTAAAATAATACTTAATTACACCGCAATTTTTTGTAAAATCGAAGGAATTCATATGAAAATCCAGGTGTTTCAATGCAGAAAAGATGTGTGTTAAGATAAACACCATTACAAGCAATCAATACAGATATCCACTGTAAAGCACAAGTGCATTACAGTAAACAAAACCCCAATAGTTACATTAAATTTTAGAATTATCCATATTGACACAGCCATAATATTATGGTAAAATATATAAGCACATGCGGGTATGGCGGAATTGGCAGACGCATAAGATTT
>JAZRLW010000088.1:0-5358 GCA_045647025.1 Eubacteriales bacterium | reverse complement strand
CCGTCAGAAAAGGTACCTGCACCGCCCTCTCCGTACTGAACGTTTGACTCGGGGTCAAGGCTACCGCCTCCGAAGAAGCCCTCAACGTCGGAGACCCTCTTCTCTACCCTGCTGCCTCGGTCTATAATAACGGGCTTTATACCATGCTCAATCAGGGTAAGGGCGCAGAATATACCGCAAGGGCCCATCCCTATGATATAGGGAGTTTTTGAAGTATCGGGCGTAATATCGGGGATAAATGAATACTCTTTTATATCTTTTAAGCGACTGTCCTCCGTTTTAAGGGCAACAGAAAAGACCTTCTTTACATTTCCTCGGCGACAGTCTAAAGACTCTCTATAAACGTAGCCCTCGGTGGAAGAAGGAAGCCTGAGCAAACGCTTAGCCTCCGCAACGGCATCACCGTGGGAGGCTTTGTAAGACATTATAAGGTTGTTGTAAAGCTTATATTCGGACATCTCTGTTAGTTAGCCCTCAATAGGAGAAAATGCTACTTCAACAAAAGTACGGTTAAGTAAGCCGTAGCTGATATATTCGGGAAGGGAAATATTTACTCTGCATCTACCTAAAGAGTCGGTATTTATACAGTCAACGATACATACAAAGTCATCCTTTGTAAGGTTTTCAATCTGACTCTTCAAACCTCTTATGGTAAAGGTTATATTCTTTTCCTTTATAGTTGCCTCCATATCATCGGGGGCATTTATTATGCCAAAGAGGGCAATCTCATCCGTGGTAAAAGTAAACTGCTTGGTGATCACCAAGCTGGGATCATAGGTTACGGTGACCTGAATGGCAGACTGAGTTTCATAAGGTAAATAGTAATTTTTATCCGAGGGTACGGGTAAAGTATAGGTCTGAACGTACTCGGTTATACCTTCGGTAGCGATACTTCCTATGGTAAGGATAGAGGTGTTATCAAGAAACTCCTTATTACCTTCAAGGTATATTTCGGGGTAAGAATATTGAACGCTCATATAGGCGCTCTCGTTACCGCCGCAGGTATTTATAAGGTTAACGCCCACGGGAACGAGCTTCTGATAAGCAAGCTTATAGTTATAAGTAACTATCTCCGAAGAAAACTGAAGAGAACCGCGGTTAACGTTTATACCTGCCGCATTTGTAACTGAAATGCCGTCAGTAAAGGAGAATGACTCAGTTCTGTTTTCAAGGTCTGCCAAAACACTCACGGAGTCTATGGAAGACACCACGGAAGTGGGGCCCGTAATATCTATGGTAGCGGGAGTCACGCTCTGACTCTTCACAATATATCCTGCGGGAAGATTACCCGTAGAGTTAAGGTTTACAGTAAAGGTTTTTGTACTGGTAGTGTCAAACTCGCAGAAAAGGGTTGCGGGCTCAACGGAAATTACGCTGACCTCTTTATCGGAAGATTTAACCACGATATCAAGGGTATAACCGCCTGATTCGGTAACGGGGCTAAGGTCAAGGGTGGCCGTAAGCTTTTCTTTGCTGAAATTAATAAGCCCAGAACGGCTGCCTTCAACCTCAACGTCAACGGTTACAGAAGGGACACCATCCACGATGGAAAGACCGTAGTATTCGGCAACGGAGCCAACCATATCGATTTTTACGGGGATTCTGGAATATTCCTTGGTCTTAAGGGGATTTTCAATGTTTATAACTACGAACCACAGTGCAATACCGATAAGTACGGAAAGTATCTTAAGGAAGAGGCTACTGTGTACCACCTTATTGTATACGGCGGCGAATTTTTTAAAGAAATTTTTCATTGATTTTCGCCGTCCTTCTTTGATTTTTTGGAATTACGTTTGGATTTTTTTGCTTTCTTTTCGGGAGCTGCCTGCTCTTCCCCATCCTGACCCTTTTTGAAGATCTCCTTCATAATAAAGTCCTTCTTAAGGAAGTCCATACGCTTGTCTTCATCGGGAATAAGGTATTTTTTGAGCAAGGTTGCAAGGGCATCGGGTGTTATACGTCTTTGGAGTTTTCCGCCTACGGCAACGGATATAATTCCAGTTTCCTCGGAAACGACAACGATAACAGCATCGGAAACCTCTGACATACCCAGAGCCGCATGATGGCGAGTACCAAGGTCTTTACTTGTGTGACTTGCAGAAAGAGGCAAGAAGCAACCTGCAGCCTGAACGCGGAAATCACGGAATATAACGGCTCCATCATGAAGAGGAGTATTGGGGTAGAAGATGTTACGGATAAGAGCAGAAGAAGGATCTGCATCTATAACAACACCCGTATTTATAATATCGCCAAGTTTGGTTTCTCTCTCTATTACCATAAGGGCACCTGTCTTTGTAATGGCAAAGCTTGTGGTAGCGTCGGTAATAGCATCTATCATCTCCGTAGCCTTTGTTTCGCGCAAAGTACGGTCGTCATCGGTCTTAATTAAAGAAAGTCCTTTAAATCCCTTTTGACCTACTCTTTCCAGCATACTGCGAAGCTCGGGCTGGAAGATAATAAGGAGGGCAAAAATACCGAAGTCAAATACCAGATCAAAGATATAAGTAGTAGCGTAAAGGTCAATGAGCTTTGCAATCTGACCGAAAACGAATATAAGCAGTATACCTTTGGCAAACTGCGCAGCACGGGTCTCACGCAGGAATTTTATAACAATATATGTAAGTACGGAAACCACGGCTATATCCAATATATCCGTAAATTGCAGCTCTTCAATGGCTGAAGCAATATAGCCGATAACGTTACCGAAGGTCATAGCTAAGGTCCTTTCTTCCAAGGTAAAAATCCTTGGCAAATAAGTGTATGTTGTGTGTCAATAATAATATATTCACTATTAGTTTAACAATAAATAAGCCGTAAATCAATACCCTTTTGATAAAGTTAAAAAAATGTTCGAACTGCCACCATATTTTTACTCTTCAATACAAGAAAAACGGCAGACCGCAAAAGCGATCTGCCCACTGAAGAGTAATCCTTATACGATATCGCTGCTGTAGGCTCTGTCATCTCTGAAAAGAAGAGAAATGCACCAGATACCGCCCAGAGCGACCAGCACGTACACTATACGGCTTATAAGAGCCGCCGCGCCGCCGAAGGCCCACGCAACAAGGTCAAAGCCGAAAAAGCCTACCAGACCCCAGTTGACGGCGCCCACGATAACAAGTATAAGGGCAATAACATCTATTACCTTCACTTTGTTTCCTCCTTTTTCCTTCCCGTTAGTTTATTGAGGAAAGGTAGGCATAACCAACGGATACAAAACACACCGCTGACTATGTCCGTAAAGATTATTTCCCTTTTTTGAGGATATATTCAAAAACCACTTCCATATCGTAATATTTAAAATCGCAACGAATATATATTACTAAAAAAGCCGCACACTATCCCCCGACGGTGCGGGAATATTCACGGGGAGAAAGCAAGGCAAAAAATATGAATTACGATATCTACGAGGACATCTCTCAACGTACTCAAGGCGACATCTATATCGGGGTGGTTGGACCAGTAAGAACAGGAAAATCCACCTTTATCAAAAAATTTATGGACACCCTCGTTATACCTAACATTAAAAACAGTTACGTTAAAGAAAGAGCCAACGACGAGTTACCCCAAAGCGCGGCAGGAAAAACGGTTATGACAACCGAACCCAAATTCGTACCCGGTGAAGCCGTAGAGCTTAATCTCAACGATAAAGTAAAAATGAAGGTCAGGCTTATAGACTGTGTAGGATACATCGTTGAGGCGGCTCTGGGATATATGGAAAACGATACCCCGAGAATGATACGCACACCATGGGATGAACGCCCCATGCCCTTTGATAAGGCTGCCGAAATTGGCACAAGAAAGGTTATTGAGGAGCATTCCACCATAGGACTTGTGGTAACCACCGACGGCAGCATCGGAGAGATACCCAGAAGCGAATACGTTGAAGCGGAAAAGCGGGTAATCAACGAGCTTTCTGCACTTGGAAAGCCCTTCGCCGTAGTACTGAATACGGTAGATCCATTCTCTGAAAGAACCCAGGCATTGGCATTATCTATGGAAGAGGAATACGGCGTACCCGTAAAGCCTGTGGACTGCCTCAATCTTGACAGCCACACCATTACGGAAATAATGCAACAGGTTCTTCTCGAATTCCCCGTAAAAGAAATCTGCATTGATATAAGTGATTGGATAAGAGAGTTACCTTCAAACCACACCATCAGAAGCTCTGTTTTTGACACCGTAACAGCTTGTGCCAGAGATATAAAGAAAATACGCCAGACAGACAGACTTATCAAGGATATTTCCGCCAACGAGTATGTTTCAGATTGTAAGCTTTCCGGTCTTGTAGCAGGTCAAGGCAGGGTGATACTTAAGGTTGAAACGTCCAAAAAGCTTTTCTATTCCGTTCTTTCCGACACTTCGGGAATGAGTATAGCCACAGACGGAGACCTTATACGCATCATGTCCGATTTTGCCCAGACAAAGGCAGGCTACGATAAAATCTCATTTGCCATGGCCGAGGCCGACGGCAAAGGATACGGCATAGTTTCCCCATCCATTAACGAATTAAAGCTGGAAGAACCCGAAATCGTAAAGCAAGGCAACAGATATGGGGTACGATTAAAAGCCTCCGCTCCCTCCTACCATATAATAAAAGCAAACATAGACACGGAGGTTAGCCCCGTAGTAGGCTCCGAAAAACAATCCGAGGAGCTGGTAAAATATCTGCTGACAGAATTTGAAGAGGAGCCCCAAAAGCTGTGGGAAAGTAATATTTTCGGCAAATCCCTTCACGAGCTTGTCAATGAAGGGCTGAACACCAAGCTCTCACATATGCCCGAAGACTCAAGAGAAAAAATGCACCACACCCTTGAAAAGATAGTCAACGAGGGCAGCGGTGGCCTTATCTGTATAATCCTTTAAAATAAAAAAAGACGGAGTTAGACCTAACTCCGTCTTTTTTGCTACAAAATCGAAAAAAGAAGAAACTGTATTTACATCATAAAGGATTTATGATATACTTTGTCCAAGATAAAACAAAAGGAGAATTTGATTAATGGATACCATTGAATTCATCAAAAGCTTTGATCCTCAGGTTGGACAGGCTATGGAAATGGAACATCAGCGCCAGCAGCGTAACATTGAGCTTATTGCATCCGAAAATATAGTTTCAGAGGCTGTCATGGCAGCTATGGGTAGCGTTCTGACCAACAAGTATGCTGAAGGCTATCCCGGAAAAAGATATTACGGTGGGTGCCAGTGCGTTGACATTGTTGAGGACATTGCCAGAGACAGAGCAAAAGAGCTTTTTGGTGCAGAACACGCAAACGTTCAGCCCCATTCGGGAGCTCAGGCAAATACAGCAGTATACTTTGCATTCCTTAAGCCCGGTGATACCATTATGAAGTCGGAGGC
>JAZRLW010000087.1:0-1915 GCA_045647025.1 Eubacteriales bacterium | reverse complement strand
AATATGCTCCTCAGGCTGAGATCATGCTTTCTCTCATGGAATTTGAAGGCAAGGACAAAACTCTTGCAACCATCCGAGAAAACGGCAGAAGGCTATCTGCGGCGAAGGAGGCTCTTGTATGACAGCAGTATCCTTTAACAGAATCCACGACACCTATCTTTTTGAGTGCACGGGCCACACGGGGTATTCCTCCTGCGGAAGGGATATTCTCTGCTCTGCGGTTTCCGTGCTTTGCTACACTATGCGCTCATATCTTGAGGGGCTTTTTGATGAGGGTATCCTTTGCAATTTTATCTCCGAGTTTTCAGACGGGAACGCCCTTATCCGCTTTGAGCTTTCCGACGGAGCGGACGAAGGCAAGGTGCTTGAGGCTGTAAAGGCTGTCCTCACTGGCTTTTCCCTTCTTGAGGAAAACTTCCCCGATTTTGTGACAGCGGACGTTTAACTCAAAAGAGTATTAGCAAGCATTATCTAATTGTATGCCGATGAACTGCAGGCGGTGTTTGACAAAGCTCTTTCGGAGGCTTTAAATGAATCGGAGGAGACGGTAGATCATAAAGCTCAGACTGCAGAAAATAAAAAAACCACCGAAGACGGTGGGAAGATGCAGAAAAGCTTTCAGGGGTATTCAGAAGATGGTAAAGGAATGTATAAAGGAAATTTCGCTTTGGGTACACCAAAAAAAGCCAAAGGAGAAAGAATACTGAAATACATTCAGGATGTTTGGTCAAAAAAACCTATTGTATTAAGAATCGATAAAAATGGACAAATACGATACATTGAAGCTCACTTCGATCCTACCTATGATGGAACGACACCAACAGACGCCTCTAAACTCATGGGTGGAAACCGTCATGGCACTTCTGCTGAACAGAGAGTAACACTTGATTTAGCAGATGACTATTATCAGATAGCCTCAGAATCAAAATACAACTATTCAAAAGATGAAGAAGGCAAACCCACAGAACCTCACAAGGAAGTGTTTGAGTGGCACTATTTTGTCAATGATATCCTGTTTGCAGAATATGGTAGTGACGAGTACAAACCTTACCGAGTTACTATTAATGTTAAAGAACGCAAAGATGGCACATTTGTCTATAGTTTCTCTGCAGAAAAAGAAGGATCCACTACCCCACGGACTTTACATGCCGTAGTAAGTGCCGACAACGAAGCCGACACCAATAGTGAATCCTTTAATAATAGTATACACAGAACTTCCGAAAAAAGCAAGGGGAAAGTTCAAAAAAGTGTTGCTGGGGTTGATTCTATCCCCGATGCTGAGCGTAAACAGTTGCAGCTTGAGATCATTAACGAGAATAATCCTGCGCCAAACACGTATAACACGTGGGTCAGAAGCGTTGACGATATTCTCACCCTTGAAGAAGCGCTGAACGACAGCGACTACGAGGGATATGATGATTTTACGCCCGACTACGACAGGGGGATGGCAGAAGAGGCTATTCGCACCGGGAAGGCTACCGTTTACAGCTCCTATCCCATCGAACGCGGTGTGTTCGTTTCCATGTCAAGAATGGAGGCTATGAGCTATTCCGGAAACGGTAAGGTATATTCAAAGCAGATCTCCATAAACGACGTTGCCTGGCTTGATCCCACGCAGGGTCAGTATGCAAAGGTTGATGCTGATAATCAAAGCCATAACACTCGATATTCCCGAGGAGAGGAATACGATCCTTATAAGCCATACGTGCATCCCGCTTATGCTACGATGCCCGAATACAGCGCTCCGCTTGTTGGTAAATACGATTATCAAGGAGAGGGATATACTGCCGCCAACGGCTTGAAGCTCTTCTCCAAATATTCCGTTGATACTGCCCGCGATTTTATTATGAGCGAGCTGATGAATTGTCAAAACTTCTCCCTTTGCATAATATGAAACTGTAGACGGTAAATACCG
>JAZRLW010000086.1:0-2069 GCA_045647025.1 Eubacteriales bacterium | reverse complement strand
AATAGCCTTTCCTCACGATTGCAACGACAAAACGCAGTATTTCAAGGTGGAGGTTTATGGACACGTTATAGCTGACAGCTCCATAAACGGCGATGTTGTCTGTCATCAGAGCATACATAGCGCCTCTATTAACGGTGATGTCAAGTCCAATGGAAATATCGATGTTAAAGAGTTAAATGCTCAGAAAATTATTTGCAACAATATAACTGATTGCTATAAAATTGAAGCGAAAACAATCGAGTGTGCAGGAAACATAGCTTCTGCTAATTTGACTTGTGCCCAAATCACTTATAAAAAATAACAATACCGCCGAAAGTGATTAAATTACTTTCGGCGGTATTTTGTTTGGCATATAAATCTGCTTTATCGCAGCCCCCCCCCAAAAAAAAATCGGGGAGCATTTTTTTGCGTTTACTTTATCATTTCCTTAAATTCGTCCTCGTTTATAACGGGAACGCCAAGGGCTCTGGCTTTTTCTTCCTTGCTTCCGCTCTTTTCTCCCGCCAGAACGTAGGAGGTCTTTTTCGATACGGATGAGGAGGTTTTGCCTCCCAGAGACTCGATTATCTCGGATGCCTCTTCTCTGGTGTAGGAGGGGAGAGTGCCCGTAAGAACGAAGGTGAGTCCCTTGAATTTGTCGCCCACAACCTGCTTTTCTTCCTTCATCGTAAGGCCGATCTCTGCAAGGCGGTTTATAAATTCAATGTTCTTGGGATTTGCAAAATATCCAATGATATATTCAGCGGTAACCTGACCTATATCGCCCACGGCTGTGAGGTCTTCCACTGTGGCGGCCTTTAAGGCGTCCATGCTTCCAAACTCGTCGGCCAGAAGCTTTGATGCCTTCTGTCCAACCTCTCGGATACCAAGGGCGTATATGACTCTTGCCAAGGGGCGTGTCTTTGATGTTTCTATTGCGGCTACCAGGTTCTTTGCCGATTTGTCACCCCAGCCTTCAAGGGTGTTTACGTCCTCTTCCTTTATGGCGTAGATGTCTGCGGCGGACTTTATTATTCCTTCCTGCACGAATCTTTCCACCTGGGAGGGGCCGAAGCCCTCTATGTCAAGGGCATCCTTTGAAACGAAGTGAACTATATTCTTTACAAGCTGTGCCGAGCAGTCGGTGTTTACGCATCTTGTTACGGGACTACCCTCGTCGCATACGGTTTTTTGCCCGCATACGGGACATACGTCGGGCATTACGAAGAGAACTGCATCAGAGGGTCTTTTTTCTTTGACTACCCTGACTATTTCGGGGATTATATCACCCGCCTTTTGGATAACTACGGTGTCTCCCACACGGACGTCCTTCTGTGCGATAAAGTCCTTGTTGTGGAGGGTGGCTCTTGCAATAACGCTACCTGCCACCGTAACGGGGTCAAACTCTGCCAAGGGGGCGAGAATCCCCGTTCTGCCAACGTTTACCTTTATTTCGCGGACTACCGTTTCCTTCTGCTCGGGGGGATATTTGAAGGCTATTGACCAGCGGGGGTACTTTACGGTAGTGCCAAGAGCATCTCTTTGAGAAAGGTCGTTTACCTTGATTACAGCTCCGTCAATGTCAAAGGGGAGGGTGGGGCGAAGATCGTTTATTCTCTCTATCTCCTTTATGGCCTCCTCCATTGTAGTGCAGACCTTGTAGGAGGGGCTTACTGTAAAGCCCTTTTCTTTGAGATAAGTCAAGGATTCTGCGTGGGTGGGTTTCATACCCTCGGAGCTTAAAATATGGTTAAAAACAAAGATTGAGAGCTTTCTTTCGGCCGTTATTTTGGGGTCAAGCTGACGGAGGGAGCCTGCGGCGGCATTTCGGGGATTTGCAAAGAGGGGTTGTCCTTCTTCCTCTCTTATGGCATTGAGGTCGGCAAAGACCTTCTTTGGCATATATACCTCGCCTCTGACCACAAGTCTTTGGGGAGCGTCCTCTATTTTTAGGGGGATTGCCCCTATGGTACGGAGGTTCTGGGTAACGTTTTCACCCTCTGTTCCGTCGCCTCTGGTTGCACCGCGGACGAAGATTCCGTTTTCGTATTCAAGAGCTACCGAAAGGCCGTCTATTTTGCACTCAACAA
>JAZRLW010000085.1:0-2113 GCA_045647025.1 Eubacteriales bacterium | reverse complement strand
CAGGTCATGCCGAGGAGGTCCTTCATAAGCTGATATGCTTCGCAGATAAGCTGCATATCGCCGTATTCAATACCGTTGTGTACCATCTTAACGAAGTGGCCTGCGCCGTTTTCGCCAACCCAGTCGCAACAGGGAGTGCCGTCTTCAACCTTAGCGCAGATGCCCTGGAAGATGGGCTTAACGTAGGGCCAAGCTGCGGGGGATCCGCCGGGCATCATAGAGGGGCCCTTAAGAGCGCCTTCTTCACCGCCGGAAACGCCGGTACCGATGTAGAGAAGACCCTTGGATTCAACGTATGCGGTTCTTCTGGTGGTGTCGGGGAAGTGGGAGTTACCGCCGTCGATAATGATGTCGCCTTCTTCGAGAAGGGGAATGAGCTGTTCGATCATGGAGTCAACTGCAGAACCTGCCTTGATCATCATCATAACCTTACGGGGCTTTTCAAGGGAAGCAACAAGCTCTTCGAGGGAGTAGGTGCCAACGATGTTCTTGCCCTTTGCTCTGCCTTCAACAAAGTTCTTTACCTTTTCCTGAGTTCTGTTGTAAACGGATACGGTAAAGCCTTTGCTTTCCATATTCATTACAAGGTTCTCGCCCATAACGGCAAGACCGATAAGACCGATATCAGATTTTTTCATTTTCATACGTTCCTTTCGTGCTGTTTATTATATTCTGATTTAATATTAGCGAGTATTGAATAGGGTATCTCCAGATTTCCAAGACCCTTGCCTATGGAAATGTGGGGCTTCATCGTCCAGTGGAAGTCGGTACCGCCCGACATTCCTATTCCCAGACGCTTGGCCAAAGCCTGGAACTTATCCTGCATTTCAGGGGTGTATTCGCTGTAATACCCCTCTATACCGTCAAGTCCGTGGGGGATAAGGCTCTTTATAAAGGCTTCAAGCTCCTCGTCGCTTATGTGGATGAGGTGGAGATGGGCAACGTAGGCCATACCCCCAACCCTCTTTATAAGCTCCACAGCCTCGGCGGCGGTGAGAAGCTGAAGTCCCGAATATGCGGGTCTGCCGTTGTCAAGCCACTTTCTGAAAGCATCCTTTACAGACTCGGCGTATCCCTTGTTTGCCATTACTCTGGCAAAATGGGCTCTGCCGACTATTCCCGAGGGGGCTATTGCTCTGACCTCGTTAAGGTCAATGTCAAATCCCAGCTCGGTGAGCTTTCTGTGAGTGTCGAGAGTTCTTTCCTCTCGCACCTTCTTCACGTCCTCAAGACGGGAGAGAAGGTATTTGTCATGAATATCAATATAATATCCCAGAATGTGGGTCTCCGTATCACTCTGAACCGAGAACTCGATGGCGGGTACAACCTCTATGCCAATCTTTTTGCCCTCGTCCATAGCCTCTTCCACGCCTTCAATGGAGTCGTGGTCGGAAAGGGCTATAGCCTTGAGTCCGGCTTCCTTTGCGTGACGGACAACCTCTCTGGGCTCCATAGCTCCGTCGGATTTTGTGGAGTGGGTATGGAGGTCAATAAATCCTTGAACTTCCATTATTTACTTGCCCTTTCTGTCCCAAAGGCCGAGAGCGGGGTTGCTGATGTAGAATATCTCTTCGCCGTCGGGAAGGGTATTGTAGCCGTCCTTAAGAACCTCGGGGTTGTATTTCTTAACCGCCTCGTCGTAAGGAATGTAATTGAAGGCAACTCCTTCAACCTCTTCCTTGGATACCAGCTTTGTACAGTAGGTTATGCTGAATCTTCCGTCGGAAGAGCCGTGGATAAGATGAGCTGCAACAGAGAGGTTTTCCTTAAGGTCCTCATGCTCTTTTACAAGCTCAAGCACCTTTTCTCTGCCAACGTATCCGTACTTTCTGATAAGCACGTCGTTTGCCTCGTCCTCACCGAACATCTTTACGCCGGGAGCAAGAACTATAAGCTCGCCGCCGTCGGCAATTGCCATTCTGGTTCTGTATACTGCCTTGTTTCCAAGCCAGGTGGACTTGAACTCTCTGGGGTCGAGGTTTACGACCACCTTCTTGAAGGGCTTGTCCACAAAGGTGAGGTTTTCCTGTCTGCTCTGTGCAACAGCTGCTTCGAAGAGCTCTCTCTTTCTGCCGATGTAGATACCGTGGATAAGGGTCTCGTCACCCTCGTT
>JAZRLW010000084.1:0-3659 GCA_045647025.1 Eubacteriales bacterium | reverse complement strand
CTTACCTTCTATCCCATATTTAACGGGCTTATCAGCGGCAGCGGCAGCGGAAGCATTAAGCTTGGCGGTCCATGCTCTGCAAAAGGAAACGTTGACCTGTCAGATCCCGTAGCCAAAACCGTAGTCGAACTTGCGGAGGACTTTTACGAAAACTACTATATCAACGCCGACAACGACCTTACCTTGACGACATCGGACGCCGTGGCCCGTTTTCTTGAAGAGCAGTTATCTTACGGTTTTGACGGAAGTATGATAAATAACTTTACCATCGAGGTCAATTCACTTGCAAAACACAGTGTACCCTCTCTTGGTATTGATATAATTGAGCTTGAACTTTATTATAGCTTTAACTACGGTGATAGCGAATCTCTTTCGGCAGGTATTTCTTCCGTATACGCATTGTACGATACCAAAACCGAAACCGTAATAAATATTGGTATATCCTGGATTTGATAAATCACATTATATTGGAAAAAATGACTCCGAAAGGAGTCGTTTTTTTATGCTTGGATTTATTTTTGCTATTCTGGCGGGAGCCGCCATGAGTATTCAGGGGGTAATGAACACCCGTCTTCAGGAGGGGATAGGCCTTTGGGAGGCAAACGCCTTCGTTCAGGGGAGCGCCTTCGTCCTTTCCCTTATCGCCGCATTTATCTTTGGTAAGGGCAATATTTCGGCTCTGTTCAGCCAAAAACCTCTCTATCTTCTGGGCGGTGTTTTCGGCCTTGTCATAACCGTTTGCGTTATGCTTTCCATAAAGGGGCTTTCTCCCACCGCCGCCATTTCGGTTATTCTGATTTCACAGCTTACCGTGGCCGCCGTCATAGATTATTTCGGCCTATTGGGGGCTGAAAAGGCCGCATTCGGCGTAAAGGAATTTATCGGCCTTGCTCTTATGGTTGGGGGGATAATCCTGTTTAAAATAAAGATATAAGAAAAAGGACGGAGATTCTCCGTCCTGATTTCTTTAATCTTCTTTATATCCGAATATCTCTTCCTCGTTTGCGATACCCGTGGTACACTCGTCGAGGAATCTGTTTCCAAACTCGGTAAGGAACTTCTTTTTATCCGTCATTATCTTTTTGCTTATGTCGTAATTTAAGAGGGTTATTTCATAGTCCATCTGCCCCGGGCGGTCAAACTGAAGATAATTTATCAGATAATGAACCGTGGCTCCCATGGCCGAGGCGTGAAATATCTCCGTCCATATATCAAAGCAACCGAAATGGTCTAAAAGGTCGGCATCCTGATGGAGCTTGAGATAAAAGGGATATTCGTTATCAAGGGGCTTTCTCTTGTCGTGGTCGTAGATTATGGCGTACACCGTATCCATCTCTTCCTTTGTCAGAAGAGGGGAGAGGAGCTCCCTTACCACGTCGGCTCCCTTTTCGTTGTGCATCTCTACGCCGTTTTTAATATCGTGAAACCATGCCGCAACCTCAATAAGGTCGTCGTACTGGGTAACGTCGGGGAAAAGATGCCGTCTTAACCTGAGGGCTATGGATGCCACTCTCTCTCCGTGGTAGTACTTGTTTCCACGTTCCTTCCATTTGTGAGAGCTTTTCTTCTCCATCTCCTCATAGGCCATGCTCTTTATAAGAGCTTTGGTTTCGTGAGTCATTTACTTTGTCCTCTTACGATACAGGTTAAACGAAATTTTGCCTAGGTCGCTTGCGACAAAGTGGGGTGGGACCCACTTTAGGCAAAATTTCTTGCGCGGTGAATGCACTTGTCTTGATTCTGTAGTTTATCTACCGGGCTCTACATTGAATCAACGGGTTCTATACCCAGCACGTCAAGGTGCATACAGAGTGCCTTTCTGGTAAGAAGCATAAGGGCTATCCAGGATTCCTTCTTGTCCTCGTCGGGTTCGTCGATAATATGGTTATCGTGATAGAAGGAGGAGAACTCGGCGGCTATGCGGTAAGCGTTGTCGCAAACGTAGTTGGGGGCCTTTTCGGCAAAGGCTCTGGTAAACTGCTCACTTGAAAGGCTGAGGGTGAGCATAAGGTTTTCGTCGGATTTGGAGTATACTCCGCGAACCTTCTTTTCCGCATCGGGGGAGATACCCAGCTTCTTAAGAATGGAGTTTATACGGGTTACGGTATAAAGGATATAGGTACCGGTCTTGCCCTCAAAGGAGAGGAACTTATCCATATCGAATATATAGTCCTTGGCTCTCTGGTTAATAAGGTCGCCAAACTTTATTGCCGCTACGCCAACCTTACGGGCGGTATCGGCCTTTTCCTCTGCGGAGAGGCTCTTTATATATTCGGATGCTTCAAGCTTTTCAAGGGCTCCCGCAGTAACGGTGGAGATAAGGTCGGAAAGCTTCATAACGCCGCCTGCACGGGTCTTGAAGGGCTTGCCGTCGTTACCGTTCATTGTGCCGAATCCAAGATGCTCAAGCTCGGTGGTTTCGGGGATTATGCCTGCCTTTTTAGCACATCTGAACACCTGAACGAAGTGGAGAGCCTGACGGTTGTCAACTACGTACCAGATCTTGTCGGCAGCAAAGTCCTTCTGTCGCTGGAGAAGGGTTGCAACGTCGGTGGTAGCGTAAAGGATAGAGCCGTCGGTCTTTTTGATTATTGCGGGGGGCAGGGGATTTTTATCGGTTTCTTCTGCAACGTCAACAACCATTGCGCCCTCACTCTCGTGGAGGAGATTTTTGCTTTCAAGAATGTCGATAAGCTCGGGAACGTATCTGTCGGCGTCACTTTCGCCGTACCAGTATTCAAAGCTTACACCAAGCTTGTCGTAGTTACCCTTAAGGTCTTTAACAGAGGATCTGATAATGCTGTTCCAGATAGCAATATATCCGGGACGGCCTGCCTGAAGCTCTGCAGTAGCCTTATGGGCAAGAGCGGCAAACTCTTCGTCCTCTTTACTCTTTGCGCTGGCGGTGGGGTATACTTCGTTAAGAAGCTCCATGGAGAGCAGGGGAACCTCGTCCTTTGTGGGGTCAAAGTCCTCTGCAAAGCATCTTTCTTCGGGCATACGGAGGTTAAGCTCGGTGATGATAAGGCCTATCTGGAGACCCCAGTCACCAAGGTGAATATCGCCAAAGGCCTTGTGGCCAAGCTTGTTTGCAAGTCTTTTAAGGGATTCTCCGATTATTGCGGAACGGAGATGGCCTATGTGAAGGGGCTTTGCAACGTTGGGTCCGCCGTAGTCAACCAGAATGGTATAGGGCTTTTCAGCCTTGGCAATACCTGTGTTTTCGTCGGCTATGATATCGTTTACGTAGGAGGTCAGAAACTCCTCGTTTACAGACATGTTTATAAATCCGGGGGCAACTGCCTCCACGCTTCCGAAAATGCCCGTAGCAGTCAGCTTTTCAGCCACGTCCTTGGCTATCATTACGGGAGCCTTTCTGTAAGCCTTTGCGGCGGCAAAGGAGCCGTTGCACTGGAACTGGCAAAGGTCGGGACGGTCGGATACGGTAACGGAGCCGAACTCACCCTCATATCCGCAATCGGCGAAGGCTTTATTGGTTATTTCGGAAAGAAGTTTAGTTATCGCTTTCATTTCTATTCTTCCTTTAAATAAAATTCAATATCTTTATAATTAATTATTATATAGCATTTTTCTTATTTTGTCAAGCCTTTAGCCCTTATCTTCGCCCTCTTGTGAGTAAGTTTGGAAAAGTTTCGAAA
>JAZRLW010000083.1:0-3097 GCA_045647025.1 Eubacteriales bacterium | reverse complement strand
ATGTTAAGAGCCTTTGCTGTAAGCTGGCAGGTCTTTTCGGCAACCTCAACGCCGTTAGCGTTGCAGGTGTTTGCATTACCCGAGTTGCAGATTACTGCCTGAGCATAGCCGTCCTCAATGTTATTCTTGGTAACTGTAAGAGGAGCGCCCTTTACCTTATTCTGGGTGTAAACGCAAGCTGCAGCAGCCTTGGTTTCGCTATATATAAGGGCTATGTCCCTTTTAGTCTTATTTTTACGGATACCGCAATGCACTCCGTTGGCGGTAAATCCCTTCGCGGCACAAACACCGCCATTAATTATCTCTACCATATCTATATCCGTCCTGTTTTACTTTTTAAGAATAAGTCCGTCGGTTTCTTCTCTGCCCAGCATAAGGTTCATGCACTGCACAGCCGCACCCGAAGCGCCCTTGCCAAGATTGTCATATCGAGCAATAAGAACCAATCTGTCATCATTTCCACCCACTGTAAGGGTCATGGAATCAAGGCCCGAGAATGCGCAAGCGGAAGCAAATCCGTCCTCATCAACATCAGAGGAAAAGCTGACCACGGGGCCATTATAAAACTCGCCGTACAGCTTGGCTATACTGTCCTTTGTATATCCCTTTTTAACCATACTGCCAAAGAGGGGAACCGTTACTTCCATACCGCTGTAAAAGTCACCCACAACGGGAACAAATACGGGGTCAAAGTCAAGGCCCGCTATCTTCTTCATTTCGGGAAGATGCTTGTGGGTCTGGGTGAGTCCGTACTGGCGGGGAGCGTCGTAAAGGGAAGGTCTTTCCTCGCCCTCGTAAGCGGCAATCATCTTTTTACCGCCGCCGCTGTATCCCGTAAGAGAAAATGCGGAAAGCAGGGAATCGGGGGCAATGATACCCTCCTTAACCAGAGGAGCTACCAAAGCGATAAAACCGCTGGCGTGACAGCCGGGAACTGCAGTGCGCTTGGAGTTTATAACCGCCTGCCTTCTCTCTGCCGAAAGCTCGGGGAATCCGTACACCCATTCGGGAGAGGTTCTGTGAGCAGTAGAGGTATCTATTACCTTGGTATTTTCATTTTTTATAAAGCTTACCGATTCTCTTGCCGCATCGTCGGGAAGACAAAGGAAAGCTATATCGCAGTCATTAATGGCTTCTGCTCTTCTTTTAGGGTCTTTTCTCTCCTCTTCGGGAAGAACAATGAGAGAAATGTCCTTCATAGCGGAAAGCCTGTCAAATATTCTCAGACCGGTGGTTCCTTCGCGGCCGTCAATAAATACGTTATACATAACATTCATCCTTTTGGATAGGCATCATAAATATATCAAATATGAATAATTATACCATGCAAAAGGTTCTTTGTCAATAAACATCACAATATTGTGCGAATTGGAGATAATTATAGATATAATGTTACTTTTTTGACTAAAATAGCTCTTGTATTTATTCTGCATTTTTGTATATTTATACTATAATATTCACAATATTGCATAAATATACAATATTCACAGATATACCCCTGCATATGCATAAAAGGAGAAAGACCGACGCTTGTCGGTCTTTCTCAATAATGTATTAACTATTATTCCTGGGGAATGTTAACGATATAATCGGTAACGTCGTTAGCGGCGATGAATTCATCCCACTTATCAACAGCGTTAGCCTCAAACTTCTTAAGGGTTGCAGCGGAAGCAGCGTCCTTAGCAGCAGAAGTGGTAGTGCCTGCGGTAAGGGATGCAGCAACGCCGATGTTGTAGGTTTCGCCTACGTTATAAGAAGTCTGGGAAATGGTCCAGTACTGGGAAGTAGCCTTGGGCTCTGCAGAGGGAGCGGTGTTGGTGAGCATATCTTCTTCGGAATCGTAGAAGGCGATGTCGCCGGCTCTCTTTACGCAGATAGAGTATTCAAAGCCGTCACCGGTAACGGTAACTACGGAATTCTTTTCATTGTAGGTAGCAGTACCGCCGTTAAGATAACCTGCAACGTAAACGTTACCGCTGAGATCGCAAACAACCTTTCTGGTAACAGCACTTTCGCCGGTGATCATATCGGTAGTGGTAAGAGCCATACCGTAATCAAATTCCTGAGAAGAAACGATCTGATAAGGATACCAGGTATTTCTCATAGCCTTTGTAGCCTTCTGGAAGGAAAGAGGGATGGAACGGATGGACCAATTATTAATAAGAAGGGACATACCGTTACTAATAGAGAACTGGGGAAGTACAGTAACAGGTGTAGTCTTATCAATCTCATGGCCTGCCTTACTTTCATTGGACTCAAAAGCTGTAACAAAGGCCTCGGTTATTTCAGCAACGTATGTACCGGCAGCGGCAATATCATCAAAAACCTTAAAATCCTGAAGATCTCTGTTGGGAATACCAACTACGGTGAACTCGGATTCAGCACTGATAGAACCAACGTCCATTATCATATAGATATCATCTATAAAGTTGATCTCAACAGGGTTCTTACCCTTTATATTGAAGGTCTTATCTTCGGGAACGGATGCAGAGAACATTCTACCGTCAGAGGAGTTGTTGTCAAGACGTGCAACGCCTCTTACGTTTTCAGCGCCGGGAGTGAAATCGGCAGCCCAGATTTCTTCGCCGCCCTTACCGTTGGAAACGGAGGTTTCAAGGAAGAATACAACGTCGTCAAGGGTCTTGGCAACGGAGCCGTCTTCAGCAAGAATACCGAGGTCAAGGCTCATATCTTCGTCAGCTTCGGTGTAGGATTCTGCGCCGATAGCATTGGGGTTAACTACGATGTTGGAGTCGAAGCTCTTTATCCAACGCTGCTGGTTAGCAGAGCTGTTAACTACGTCAGCGCAGGTAAAGTTATTACCGCCGCCACAGCCTGCAAATACAGCAAGGACAAGTGCAACAACCATGATTGAACTAAAAATTCTTTTCAAAGTAATTGCTCCTTTCATTGTGAGAAAGCGGCAGAAAAAGGCCAACCGCCTATCTGCCGAGCTTTGTTCAGACATTTTTATAGAATTTAATATTCTGACGAATATATTGTATCATATTTTATTAAAGATGTCAAGACAAAAAGTATAAAAAAGAACCGCATTTAAAACTTTTTGAGAACAGTTGAAAATATACAGAAAATTTGA
>JAZRLW010000082.1:0-2005 GCA_045647025.1 Eubacteriales bacterium | reverse complement strand
ACAGATATCTTCCCGACAAAAACACCCCCGTAGACTCCCCTGCTGCTCACAATATAGTGAACACAGTAAAAAATGCAAAAGGCAGAGTCTATATCCTTGCCATAGGTTGCATAACAAACGTTGCTTCGGCAATCCTCATGTGTCCCGAAATTGTAAACAAGGCCTCTGTAGTATGGCTTGGTGGACACTCATATCAGTTCCCTGACCCAAGAGAGATGAACCTCAATCAAGATATTCACGCGGCTCAGGTAGTATTCAACTGCGGCATTCCCCTGGTTCAGATACCTGCGGGAGGAGTAACCGATCACCTCACAACCACCATTCCAGAGCTTGAATACTATCTTAACGGCAAAAATGAAATAGGCACCTATCTTACAAAAATCGTTTCTGGCGTTAAGGGTGGAAAATACGCTGCATCAAAAGTTATTTGGGATATTGCGGGAACGGCTTATTTTACGGTTCCTAACGGCATGACCAGAGTAATACAGCACACCCCCATACTCACAAATGACGGATACTTTGTGCCTGACGACAAGGGTGCGCCCATGGTATACGTTAAAGGCATAAAAAGAGACCCCATCTTCGCAGACGTCTTTTCCAAAATAAGTGGAGCGATTGAAATGTAAACCTTTTCGCAAATCGACAAGATGGTATTGATTTGTCATAATCTGTATGATATACTTTATTTAAACAGGGACGTTGTCCCCTGCAAACCCCTCTGACGGAAAAGCAGTAATGCTTGTGGTAACACAGTGAGGGATTGCATGAATAAGCCGACCGTCTGGGCAACATTTCGATGTTGCCCTTTTTTATTAAAAGGGCAATAAAGAGCATCTATGAGTCAGAAAGGAATATTGCTATGGAACAGTGGAAAGAATTTATCGGCGGAAGCTGGGAAAATGAAATAAACGTAAGGGACTTTATCCAGAAAAACTATACCCCCTACGACGGAAACGAATTATTTCTTGCAGCTCCCACAAAAAGAACTGCAGAACTTGACAAAAAGGTAAAAGCCCTTTTTGAGGAGGAACGTAAGGCCGGAGGTGTACTTGACATAGACACCACAAGAGCATCCTCTGTAATGAACTACGGCCCAGGATACGTTGATAAGGATAATGAAATAATTGTTGGTCTTCAGACCGAAAAACCTCTTTGCAGAGGAGCTAATCCCTTCGGTGGCGTAAGAATGACAAGAGCCGCCTGCAAAGCATATGGATACGAACTCTCGGAAAAGGTAGAACAGGAGTTTATGTACCGTACTACCCATAACGACGGTGTATTCAGAGTATATAGCGACGACATCAAGGCCGCCAGACACGTTGGCCTTATTACAGGTCTTCCCGACGCATACGGAAGAGGTAGAATTATCGGCGACTACCGCAGAGTTCCCCTTTACGGCGTTGACTTTCTTATTGAGAAAAAGAAGGAAGACAAAGCAAGAATAGCCGCAAATACAGTTTTGGGAGAAAACGTAAGAGAACTTGAAGAACTCTTCCAGCAGATAAACTTCCTTGGCAAGCTTAAGGAAATGGGCCAGATGTATGGCTATGACATATCAAAGCCCGCCGCAACAGCAAAAGAAGCGGGACAGTGGATGTATTTTGCATACCTTGCTGCAATCAAGGAGCAGAACGGTGCAGCAATGAGCCTTGGCAGAACTGCTACCTTTATCGACATCTACATTGAAAGAGACATTAGAAACGGTGTTCTCACAGAAGAAGGCGCCCAGGAAATAATCGACGATTTCGTTCTCAAGCTCCGCCTTGCAAGACACCTCAGAACTCCCGAATACAACGAGCTTTTCGCAGGCGACCCCATGTGGATAACCGAAGCGCTGGGTGGTGTAGGCGAGGACGGCAGACCTCTCGTAACAAAGAACACATTCAGATATCTCCATACTCTCTATAATCTCGGCCCCTCTGCCGAGCCTAACCTTACCGTACTTTGGTCCGAAACTCTCCCCGAGAACTTCAAGAGATACGTTGCTAAGGTTTCCTGCGACACA
>JAZRLW010000081.1:0-1650 GCA_045647025.1 Eubacteriales bacterium | reverse complement strand
CATGGCTACGATCCGACTTCCTGCGTATCATAAATAGGCTCAATTGCGGGCTTTCCCTGGCGGAGAGCCTTTCTGGACTTCCATTCAGCTTCCTGCTCCTGGATGTTTGCGCAGTCCTTAAGCATTATGGATGCAAGACGGCAGGTGGCGTCGTTTGCGTATATGTTGCCCTTAAACCCATTCTTTACCAGCAGGGGTAACTTGCCCGAGTGGTCAACATGGGCGTGGGTGAGAAGTATGCAGTCTATATCGTTTGCGGATACGGGAATGTCGCTGTTTTCAAACATATCTGCGCCCTGTTCCATTCCGCAGTCAACAAGTATATTTGTATTACCAACCTTTATAAGGGTACAGCTTCCCGTAACCTCGTGGGTCGCGCCTAAAAAAGTTACAGTCATTTTGACGTTCCTCCCTTACTGTAAAAATAAAAGCGGCTCGGTATGGCCGAGCCGCGTAACGGCTTTAAGCCGTATTTTGCATTTGTTATTCCTTATCGGATTCCTTTTCTTCTGCAATCTCTTCAGCCTTTTCTTCGGCATCGGTGATTATCTCGCAGGGCTCTTTGCATTCGTCACAGTTAAAGTCGCAGGGGAGTACTTCGTAGCAATCCTCGTCGCACTCTTCACAAGCACCGTCACATTCAAAAGCCATGCAGCCGGTACAGTCGTCGCTGTCACAAGCGGCGCAGATATCGTCAACGTCGGTATCGAATGCCTCGTCCTCTATCTTTTCTTCTTCCTTTTTCTTATAAAGCTTATATGCGAGATATGCAGCTCCGCCAACTGCGGCACTGAAAAGTACGCCTGCTATAAATCCGCCTTTTTTCATTTGTCCAACCTTTCTGCGGCCAAAAGCCGCAACTGTATAGTGAATAGATTTTCTTAATTTGGGTATCAACATTATAAATGTCTATTGTTACAAAATAGAAAAGTAATTGATAACTTTTTGTGATAAAACTCTGAGACTTGCCCTGCGAGAAAATTTTTTAAAAAGTACATACTATTGTTATCAAAAAAAAACTTTTAATTCGACTTTTGGTATTTACATTTTATTCCTGTTGTGATAAAATAATACCATAGTATGACTACTCACCTTAGGAGGAATAAATATGGATACCAATAAGCGTCCCGAAACTATGGAGCGTATCACCAATTTTGCTCTTGCAGAAAAGTTTATCGAAGAACAGGTTGCTTTAGTAAGAGAGCAGGTAGGTGACAAGAAGGTTCTTCTCGCCCTTTCCGGCGGTGTAGACAGTTCCGTTGTAGCAGCTCTTCTTATCAAAGCAATAGGCAAACAGCTTGTTTGCGTACACGTTAACCACGGCCTTATGAGAAAAGGCGAATCCGAGCAGGTAGTTGAAATATTCGGTAAGGAACTGGATGCAAACCTGGTATACGTAGACGTTACCGACAGATTCCTCGGCCTTCTTGACGGCGTTGCAGATCCCGAAAAGAAGAGAAAGATCATCGGCGCCGAATTCATTAACGTTTTTGCAGAAGAAGCCTCCAAGCTCGAAGGCATTTCCTTCCTCGCTCAGGGAACCATTTACCCCGACATTCTTGAAAGTATCAAGCAGGCTGAAGGCAAAAAGGCTGTTAAGTCCCACCATAACGTTGGCGGACTTCCCGAAGACCTTAAGTTTGAGCTCGT
>JAZRLW010000080.1:0-5924 GCA_045647025.1 Eubacteriales bacterium | reverse complement strand
AAGCCTCCACCGAAAGTCGATGTCCACTCCGACCGGCATTTCCACCATTACTCCTAAGCCATTTATCTACAGCTCGGTATACCCCCTCGGGCTTTGGATGGGTAGATGCGGCATTATCCAAGTATATGAACGGCCGTTTTTCAGCGTATTTCATACATTTCTCCCGTTAGCGGGATCCCCGAGTCCAAAAGTATTCTATAGGCTCTGTCCGCATTTATCTGCTTTACCTTTACACACCAATGACAGGATTGTCCGTTACTTCTTTCACCTCTATGAAGATATCCGTCAATCCCCTTTTCTCCAAGTATTTTTTTTGCCTTTTGAGCATAAGTTACCGATTTTACGGCTATACATTTATATAAGCCGCTTTCTTGAGCATATCCGTTTCTTTCTTTCAAAATAATTTTCCTCCGCTTTATATTTCAGGAATCTACTAATATTTTATTCCCGAAGAAAAAGGTTTGCTAATTTACAAATGTGTATTGATTTTTTGTCAAAAGTGTGCTATAATATAGCCATAGGCATGTAATTGCCGAAAAAGGAGTTGATTTAATGGAATTTTTACTTGCCAATTTCGGATACGTATGGCTGGGCCTTATGGTTATTTTTATTATGTTTGAGGCCGCTACCGCCGCTTTACTTACAATTTGGTTTGCAGTAGGTTCCCTGGCAGCAGCAATTACCTCGTTTATCACAGATAACGTCTTTATTCAGGCTGTGGTCTTCCTTGTGGTATCCGTAATAACAATGCTGATTCTCCGTCCTATTATAGGCAATATAAAAAAGAAAACGGTACCCACTAACGCAGATACCGTTATAGGAAAGCTTGCCGTAGTAACGGAGGATATAAACAACATCCAGAATACAGGGGCGCTGTACATAGACGGAAAGGTCTGGACAGCAAGATCCGAAACAGGAGAGATCATTCCCAAAGATACTCCCGTTACCATTATCCGTATCGAAGGCGTAAAAGTTATAGTTAAAAAAGCTTAAATACAGAAAGGAATTTTACTATGAGATCATTACCTCTTATTTTTGCAGCTACATCTCCCGAATCAATCGTAACCATAATTGGCATTATCATTGCAGTTATCTTCGTACTTTTAATAGCCAATATCAAGATAGTTTCCCAGGCGCATGCCTCCGTTATTGAAAGACTTGGCGCATACCACAAAACCTGGCAGACCGGTCTTCACGTTAAGATCCCCTTTATAGATAAAGTTGCAAAATCCATTACCCTCAAAGAGCAGGTAGTTGACTTTGCTCCCCAGCCCGTTATCACAAAGGATAACGTTACAATGCAGATAGACACAGTAGTATATTTCCAGATTACAGACCCCAAGCTTTACGCTTACGGCGTTGATCACCCCATGTCTGCAATAGAAAACCTCACTGCTACCACTCTCCGTAACATTATCGGTGACCTTGAGCTTGACTCAACCCTTACCTCAAGAGATATTATCAACACTAAGATGAGAGCCATACTTGACGAGGCTACCGACCCCTGGGGTATAAAAGTAAACAGAGTTGAACTTAAGAACATTATTCCTCCCAAGGAAATCCGCGATGCCATGGAAAAGCAGATGAAGGCAGAGCGTGAACGCAGAGAGTCCATTCTTAAGGCAGAGGGCGAAAAGAAGTCAGCTATTCTGGTTGCCGAAGGTCAGAAAGAAAGTATGATTCTTCAGGCAGAGGCAGAAAAGCAGGCCGCCATACTCAGAGCAGAAGCTCAAAAAGAAGCAAGAATCAAGGCCGCAGAAGGCGAAGCAGAGGCTATTCTTAAGGTTCAGGAAGCTACTGCCGCAGGTATCAGAAAGATAAACGAAGCACAACCCTCCGAAGGCGTTATCGCTATCAAATCTCTCGAAGCCTTCACCGCCGCCGCTGACGGCAAGGCCACAAAGATAATCATCCCCTCAGAAATACAATCTCTTGCCGGACTTGCAACCTCTCTTAAAGAATTAACTCAGGACAAATAAATAAAATTAAGGGGCTGATAATTCAGCCCCGTTATTTTTGAAATAGAGGAACAGAAACACAATGACGTACTTTATGGAAACCAGTGATAGCATAGCAAAGGGGCTGGGCTTTTCTCATTACGACGGCACACATATTTTTTGGCTACTCCTTTTTGTCGCCGCTGTAGTTTTGAATGCTATCCTTTATAAGAAACTCTCAGGCAAAGGTAAAGAAATCTGGCGAAAGACAATAGCAATACTCCTTGTTCTTGACGAGATCTTCAAGGTTGTAATGCTAATTATCGGTGGCCGTTACACCCCCGGTTATCTTCCCCTTCATCTTTGCAGTATAAACATATTCGTTATTGCCTTCCACGCCTGGAAACCCACAAAATTTATCGAATCCTATCTCTACGGCGTGGCCATTCCCGCTACATTCTTTGCCCTGGCATTCCCAACCTGGACAAAACTTCCGTTACTGAATTTCATGCACATCCACAGCTTTACCGTACATATCCTTCTTATGCTTTATCCCCTGGTACTATTGATATGCGGAGATATACGACCGAAGGTAAAGGATATCCCCAAATGTCTTTTAACGGTTATTGGTCTTGCTGTCCCTGCCTTTATTGCAAACCTCATATTTGATACAAACTTTATGTTTCTCACATCTGCAAGTAAGGGTAATCCATTGTATTGGTTTGAACAAAACTGGGGCGACCACAGATACGGCTTCCCCGTTATTCTTGTAGCGGTATGGATAATAATGTATCTGCCGGTATTTATAGTAGAGCAAGCTAAAAAGAGGAAAACAAGATGAAAGCGCACTCTTTCACAGCACTTAAAGAGGGATATAAAGAGATATACTCCGTATACCTGCAAAAGAATAAAAAATTGGCACTTATCATAAACCTTATAGCAATAGCCCTGGGAATTGTTATGGGAGTTTTAGCTCACTTAAAAGTACCTATATACACATTATTCACATTCGAATACGGAATGATAGCCTATTGCGCCCGATTTGGAACTCTTATTGTCGGCTCAATAGCATACATAATCGTTCACGAATTAGTCCACGCTGCCGTTATGAAGATATACGGAGCAAAAAAGGTAATTTTGGGATTTACAGGGATGTACGCATTTGCGGGAAGTAAGGAAGATTATTTTGATAAGTTTTCCTATATACAAATAGCTCTCGCTCCCCTGGTGATACTGGGGCTTATACTTCTGATAATAAACCTTCTAGTTTCTACCGAATGGTTCTGGGTAGTATATGCTATTCAGATTTCAAACGTAGCGGGCGCGGCGGGAGATATGTTTGTTTCTTGCAAGTTTGCGACATTTCCAAAAGATATTCTGGTTAAAGATACGGGAGTGTCGATGACGGTATATTCTGAAAAATAACACAACGGTCGAGAAAAAAAAATCCTCGACCGTTTTCTTTACTAAAATATAATATTAACCTTAAACTCTTTTCTGCATCTGGGACATACAACGGTATGTTTGCCTTTCTTTATGGGAAGCCTCAAAGCCACCTTACATCCCGGACAGCGGCGGTATCTTTTGACCTTTATATCTTTGATACGGTCACGTTGATACTTGAACCACTCCACAATATTATACTTTATCCTGCAGTATTTATCGTTTTCGATCCTTCTCTTTGTATGATTCTTTGAGAGTACTCTGAAAAATGTATACACAAAGAGCATAAGCATAAGTACATGAAGGATATAACTGCCAATAAACAAATTGACAATCCAAAGAACAAACCAGAGTCCTATGAGGAATTTATACAGTGAGTCGACACCGTATCGTCCATACATAAAACGTATAAGCCCGTCTTTTATTTTTTGGAAAAAGTTTTTCAAGATTAAATACCTCCCTTGTTTTATCTGAAGCAACAGCCGAAAAATCTGCAAAGAAGATTTGCAAGGCAGATTCCCAAGCAGTATTTATTCATATTGATAGGCACGCCGTAGGATTGTCTGCGTTCCTCATATACACTACTACCCTGCTGTATTCTGTCATGAACTCTCTGATACTCCGTATTGTCGGGCTCATACTGAAGGGCTATTTTTATGTGATTGAGAGCAGTTACGGTATTGCCGACACCGTAGTTTGCAACGGAGCTGTAATAGTACCATTTTGAATCCTTATCGGTAATTGAAGCGAGAACAGTCAAAGCCTGACCGTAATACCCGGCGCCGATATAGGCCCTTACGGCATCGTAGGGTGAACGTTGGGTATTATAACCTCCATAATAACCTCCACCGTAATATCCCCCTCCGTACCCTGAATTGGAATATCCGCCGCTATAGCCGCCTGAATGTTGAGTATTGGCAGTTCCATTTTTTATAGCCTCGTAAGCGGCGTTTATTTCACTCATCTTATCGGCAGCCGCCTTGTCACCGGGATTAAGATCGGGGTGATATTTTTTTGCAAGTTTTCGATATGCTTTGGTTATTTCTTCCTCGGTGGAGCTGCGGGATACACCCAGCACTTCGTAAGGGTCTCTCATTCCGCAGACACCTCCTTTTCTGTCTTAAGCGTAGGAAGGATAGCCGTCCAGACGCCTGAATAAAGTATATTTTCTATAATTTCAGAGTCAATTTCATCTCTGCAGCCCTGCACTTCTTTAAGGCGGGCATATTTTTCTGTGCAATCGGAAAGGAGTAATCTGATTATTCCTTCAAAATTCTCCTTTGCGGTCGTCACCAAAGGATTATACTGTTCCTTTTTAAGGTCGTGTTTAAAATCGCATACGGCATCGGCAAGATATATAAATCTACCCAAGGAATATCCGAAAGAATAAAGGATAGGACTACCCTCACAATCCCCTTTTACAAAGATGTTTCCCAAAAGTCGACCGAATATATCGGCGGGAACGTCTGGATTGAGCACAGAAGCCTTTTCAACTTCCGACAACTCTTTAAGACAGGACTTTACTATCTTCGTCATTTCGGGCTGCTTTTTCTTTACCCTTTCAACGGCAGAACGAAGAAGTGTCGCCTCTCCTACAGAGAGCAAATTCCTGTCGTCAGCCCATTTATCCATAAGACTGTAATATGAAAGAAGTATATTCATATCTGCAGCGTAGTATGTGTTTTGGTTTATACGGTAAGGACGCTTCTTGAAAGGATGAACAAAACATCTACCATCTCCCGCCACCTCATTATCATCAAGAGAAAGGCCGGAAAGAAGAAGAGCAAGAAAAGTCATATCGTAAGTCAAGGTCATTCTGCTGAACACCCCATACTCTTCCCCAAGACAGCGACAAAGGCCACAGTAGTAGGACTTGTACCTCTGTTGAGCCTCAGCGGAGAGTCCGTCATAATTAGCAGTAACGTATCCGAACATAAACTATTTCTCCAGATTAGTACGCAATTTACATATAAGATAACAAAGACTATCCATTTCCTCATCGGAGAGGCCCTTTGTCAGTCGGTCTTCAACAGAAGCAGCATTATTCATAATAGGAGCGAGTATCTCCCTGGATTTTTCGGTAATCTCAAGCTTTTTAAGTCTTGCATCGTAAGGAACGGAAACTCTGCGAACAAGTCCTTTTTGTTCCATCAGGCTTATCTTTTTTGATACCGTAGAGCGACGGATAGCAAAAACGTCTTCTATATCCTTCTGAAAAACGCTTTCCCCCTCATGGCCTGCAAGATAAGCAAGAATCCAACCTGTCATATCGGAAACAAATTCCTTAGCCTGATTATTTTCGCTAAGTATTTCCCTGCTTATAAGGTTTGAAAGCTGTCTAAGCTCAGAACAAACCTTACTACTTTTACTTTTTTCCACGTAAATCCTCCAAAAAATTGTTTCATAGCCAACATTATAGAACAATTCTACCCAAAAGTCAATACAAAACCGAGGAATGTCGTTTTTTTCATACAATTTGAATAGAGTATTACCCAAATTATAAAAAGAAAGACAGTCGGATTATCCACCCGCCTGTCTTTCTTC
>JAZRLW010000079.1:0-7363 GCA_045647025.1 Eubacteriales bacterium | reverse complement strand
AATGGCTTCGTTACCCTTCATTAATACTTTTTCCATATATGAAGTTCATTCCTTTCTCAATAACTGACCTGGCCTTATATCTTTTCGATGGTAATGGCACAGTCGGGACAGGTTTTTGCGCAGAATGCACAACCGATACATTTTGATTCGTCGGTCATTGCTGCAGGGCTATAACCCTTTTCTGTAAGATTGTCGGGGTCCAGCTTGAGAAGCTTTTTGGGACAAGCATCCACACAAAGCCCACAGCCCTTACACACGACGGTGTTTATGGTAAACTTAATCATGTTTAAGCCTCCTTGGGGGTGTACCGAAGACACGGTACGTCATTTTTTTAATATCTATTAGTATATCATACAATATGTTACAAAAGAATAGACGATAGGTTGCAAAATACCGAACATTCTTTAGTATTTTATCTTGCTAAAGTGTTATATGCTTTTTGTATGGATTTTCAGTCTGTAAAGGTCGGCATCCGTATCCCATTGGGTTGATTCCTCCGTGCATGTAAAAAGCAGAGGGAGTTCGGACTTTTCGGAAAGTGAGCGAGCCTCATTCAGACCTTCTTCCAGTATATTTTTATCTGTCAGATAGGCGATATTGGAATTGTTTACTATTCCTGCTGCTTTAAGGCGGGAATTGCTCTCTATATCACGGAGATACTCTTCCATATCGGAGGCATTTTCGGTAAGGGGTCGGAACTTGTTTATAACGTAAAGCATAGAGTATCCCTGCTCTTCAAGCCGAGCGGCAAACATGCCCAAAACTATGGCTCCGGCATCGTCGCCACCAACGTCCCAGATTATACGTCTGTTCATTGAAAATACCGAGTATATGGCGGCGGGAAGAGAGGGTGTGTCGAGGTTTGTGTTCGCAAAATTGGGGGATAAAACCTTAACTCCCGCTTCTTCAAGAATATCCTTATTGTCGGTAGACCTGAAATAGGGATTTACTATATCGCAGTCTACAAGGCATACCTCTTCGGTTTTTGCTAAATCGAGAGCCAGATTAACTGCAATATTTGTTTTGCCCGTACCGTAATGGCCGGTGATAACTATATGCTTTTTGTCTATATTTTTCAACTGTAAAATTTCTTTTGCGGATAAAGTCATAATGGCGCTCCTATCTTTTTCTTCTATTATTATAACTCAAAAATCAAGTCAAAGCAAGGGAAAAAGTATGAAAAAAAGGGTTTAAAAAAAATGATGAAAATGTTTACTCTCATATTCAACCTTCAACGGAGCAAACTTCTTTTCGTAGGTCGCGGCATAGTGAAACAAACAACAGTTTTAAATAAATAACTTTTGTTTTTTTGGGAAATCCGTCCTGCACAAAACTTGAATGGTTTTTACGTTGCTTTTCAGGCAGCGTGGGGGAAGATTTATGATAAAGAAGTTTTTGAAAAAATGCAAGGCTTTTGCTTTTTCCGCGGTGAGTGTTTGCCTTCTGTTGGGTGTGTACGGCGCTTGTTTGAATGCCGTTCCTGACAGCATCAGCACATATCACGGAGCAGAGGTCTTTTCATATCCTATTACTACTATGTCCTTGGGAGACATGACCGAGGATTCAGATGGGAATAAGTCATATCAGGCACAAGCCTCCCTTTTAGGAGTCATACCTCTTAAAAGTGTCACCGTAACCTCCACCGAGAGGCCAACGGTTATTCCCGGGGGAGAGGCTTTCGGCCTTAAATTTTACACCGAGGGCGTTATCGTAGTTGGTGTAGAGAGCTTTGAATCTCAAGACGGAAAGAGCGTTTCTCCCGCAGGGGATAAGGATATACGACTCAACGATATAATAATAGCTATAAACGGTCAGCCCGTAAACTCAAATGACGAGCTTCTTTCCATTATAGGCAAGTCGGAAGGAAAGGCCCAAAAGTTTACCGTAAAGAGAGGACACGATACCTTTAAAGTGTCGGTAACTCCTGTGAAAAACTCCGACGGCTTATACAAAATCGGTGTGTGGGTAAGGGATAGTACGGCTGGCATAGGTACTGTTACCTTTTACCTTGAAAACGGTGCTTTCGGAAGCCTGGGGCACGGAATCTGCGACGTGGATACGGGAGAGCTTCTGCCCTTGAGGAGCGCAAGCTGTTGGGGTGTGGAGATTTTTGACGTAAACAAAAGCTTGCGTGGGCAGCCCGGCGAACTGAGAGGTGTTTTTAACGATGACTCTTCTATGGGCAATCTTGTGAAAAACACCGTAGTTGGCGGCTTTGGTATAGTTAATGAAGGATATCCACTTAAGAAAGAACGGGTAGAGGTGGCTTTGAGCAGTGAGGTAAAGGAAGGCTCCGTTACCATAATCAGTACGGTGGATGGCAAGGGGCCTTGCGAGTATTCAGCCGAAATAGTAAGGATAAACCGTTCTGCAGACGGTAATTCAAAGAATATGCTTATAAAGATAACTGATCCAAAGTTGCTTGAAAAAACGGGCGGTATCGTTCAAGGAATGTCGGGCAGTCCCATAATCCAGAACGGAAGATTGGTTGGGGCCGTGACTCACGTCCTCGTAAACCAGCCTGAAATGGGATACGGGATATTTATTGAGAATATGCTGGCACAGGTTGAGGGGTTGTCTGGTTAAACAAAAAAGGCAATATCTTCCGTAAAAGCGGATGATATTGCCTTTGCTTTATTATATTTATCTGGTGCGTTTTCTACGCATGTGCCAAGTGTCGGGAGCAGTTCCGAAATCCAGATTATCCACTTCTATCTTTGATTCGCTGAATAATGCTTTTGCTGAAGTTATTGTGTCATACAGTTGCTTGCCTTTTTCTTTATCGGGATGTAGCATTAGTCTGATAAATTCCCACTGCAAACGGCTGTTTTTAACGTTTTGGATGCGGTCTTCCGCTAACTCTTCGGCTTTATCCCACCAGTAAATTAAGGTTTCCTCCATAGCTGCATATTCTTCTTTTTTGATTGTCTGGAAAGGATTTGAATATATGTTGCAATGATTTTGGACGACTTTTGAAGAAACGAAATCAATATAAGCCCTGATATATCTCCATCCTTTTCCGTAGAATTCAGCCAAAAATTCATCCATATGTTCATAATATTCAGTTGTGGACATATATGGATTCCAAAGTAACTTTGCTAACAGATAACAGCGTAATTCATAAAACTCAAAGGGGCATTTGCACTTGTAGTTTCCCTCGGGGTATACCCCCTTTACTCCATTTTCTGCAAAGAATCGCATATTTCTGCGGAGAACGTGGAAATTCGGATAGGTCGTCGTGAAGAAATCAAAATTAATAACGTAGTCCCAAATATATATTCTATCACAAATCTTTCCCCATCCCATAAGATCTTTTGCGAATTCGCGATTGCTTGGGCAAGATTCGTCGTCTAAAGTATGCCCGCAGCAACACTTAATGGAACAGAGACGGATACATACGTTTGGGCGCGGTTTTGTTATTACCGGCGGTTTTTGTGTATATTCATAAGCAAGTGTGTCGATGGCAACGTTTGGGTAGTCATCTTTAATGTCGTCTGCAACGGCATTGACAAAGCGGAGCAGAGATCCGGCAGGGCTACCCTCTTCCTTATCTACAGCTGCGCACTTTTCGCACTTACAGTAATTACTGTTATCGTTCTGGGAGACGGATATGATGTCAACTGTTGGATCCTTTTTTAGGACGGTTCTGACCCCTGCGATAGCTTTTTTTAAATTTTCAGGGTCGGATAAGCAGGGCTGCTCAAGAGGGGATACGCCTGTTAAATGCGACATGGTATGAACAAAGAGTCCGTACTTTCGTCTTCCTCCCAGATGAGAGGAAATATCTTTCCCATGCAGAAGGTTGATCCCGTTTTTCACGGCCCAAGTGGTATTTTTGCCACATAGCCAATCGCTTTCTCTTTGTTCAAACAGCGGTGCATATTCCCAATCATGGTCAATAACAATATCGCCTTCTCCCAAAGTTTCCATGTCGGGCATAAAAAATCTTGCTCCCGCATAGTGTTCAAGAAAACGGTATACGGAGTATATTAGTCCTCGGTCGTCAGCTCCGGAAATCAAGAGGTTGCCGTCATCATTTATTTTGATGCTGTATCCTTCACGGGGTAGCGCAGGGGCTCGCTCAATTTTTATGTGTAAATCGTTTCCTGACTGAATTCCCAGCTTCTCAAAATACCCTGTTAATTCTGTGCATGCATGCTTTTCAGCCTCGGTGTTGCCGGAGCTGATGATAACCGATTTTGCAACTGTTCCTTTAACGACCAAATTTCGCATTTTAATTCTCCTTTTCTCTGTTATTTTACTATTTTTCATGAGAGAATCGCGAGTTGAATATCTATAACATTAAGATCATATCACAAAAATGTGAAAAAGTCTACACTTTCGTGGAGGAAGTTGGGTGACGTTTACAATCAAAATGTATGAGTATTCTTGCTGCCATGATTTTGACATACATCTGTGATAATATGAAATAAAATTTAGATTAGCGAGGGAAACGGCCGTGAAGTCCGTCGGTTATTCTTATTGTTTACTTAAAGAGGATACAGGTGCTCTTATAAAAAACATTACCGATAAATGGCTTATAGGAATAAGAGAAAGCAACCCTGCAATTCTTGATATGTTCAAGGAAAGAGATATAAAGCCTTACAGAAGATTTTCTGCCTGGTCAGGTGAATTTGCGGGGAAGTATATTACAGGAGCTGCATATATATACCGTATCACCCGAGATAAAGCCCTTTACGATTATGTAATAAAATTTATTGATGAATTTGTTTCTCTTCAGGCTGATGACGGGTATCTGGGATGCTTTTCCAAAGATTGCCGCCTTACGGGTGTAATGCCACTTGAACCCGGTAAACCTCCACGAAACTGGGATGCCTGGTCACACTACCACTGTATGTACGGGCTTCTATTGTGGTATGACATTACGGGTAACGAGGAATATTTCCGTTGCGTTGAGAGGGTCGCGCAACTGTTTTTGGATAAGTTTTACGGCAAAAATCCCCCTCTCATATCCATAGGTTCTGCCGAAACAAACCTTGCTGTGTATCATGTTTTTGCAAACCTTTACCGACGCACAGGAAAACAGGAGTATTTGGCCTTTGCGAGATATGTTGAGAAGGACGTTGAATCGGAAGGCTCGGGACAATACCTTAAATATGCTCTTGAAGGTCGGCCGTACTACCAATGCCCTAAGCCTCGTTGGGAAAGTCTGCATATTATTCTTGGATACGCTGAAATGTACCGTATAACGTCCGATGAAAAGTATAAGGATGCTCTTTCCCGAATATTCTACAGTATTCTTGACACGGACGTCCATAATACGGGAGCATTTTCTACCGATGAAAAAGCTACAGGTAACCCCTATGCAAAAGGCAACATAGAAACCTGCTGTGTCGTGGCCTATAACGCGCTTGCCATAGAAACTTTTTTTCTTACCAGAGACGTGAGGATCTTGGATTTTCTTGAGCGTTCTCATTATAACGCAGTTCTAGGATATTATTCTCCCTCGGGAAGATGGTCAACTTACCATACTCCTATGGAAGGGGTCAAGGAAGCGAATTTCCATACTATAGGTTTTCAATGCAGGGCGGGTTCTCCAGAGCTTAACTGTTGCTCAGTAAATGCTCCTCGCGGTGTTGCAGCGGTGAGCGATTGGTTTATTACGGAGGATAAAGAGAATCTTTACCTTAATTTTTACGGTGATATGGAAGTGAATACCCATAGGGGCGAAAGGATAACAGTTCTCGGAGGATATCCCTCTTCCGGCAAGGTGAGTGTCACAGTGTCCGGATTTGTCCGACCTCTTAATCTGCGGATACCTTCGTGGGCAAAGGCCACTGTGGATGTGAACGGGGAAACTTATATCCCGAAATCCGGCAGCTATTTTGAGATATCACCCCTTTCCGAATCGACGGAAATTGAAATAGATTTTGGGTTTACGCCCTATCTTGAAAAAGGCGGGGGTGATTACGAAGGAAAAAGTTGTGTATACGTTGGTCCTATTCTTTACGGATTGGATGCTGCGGATAACAACCTTTCGGGTGAGGCGCCGGAGATTATCCCTTTGGAATACATAACATCAGCTATGCCTCAAAAACAGGGGGATAGAAGTATAAAAATTATTCTTCCCGACGGCAGAGTACTTAAAGATTTTTACCATTTGGGTGTCAGCGGAAGCTGGTATACCACATGGCTACCGATAGAATAACAAGACTATAGGAGTAAAAAACATGTGGATTTCTACAACAGAAAATGAAAAGTGGAGCTCAGACAACAAATTGTCTGATAAAAAGGGTACGGACATAATCCTTAAAGGAAAAGTAGGCAAGCCATTATACGGATGGGGTTGTTGCATAAGTGAAATATGCGCTATGTCCATATTCAGCCTGTCTCCTGAAAAACAGAAGGAGATATTCGACGAACTTTTCGGCAGTGAAGGATGCAGATTTAACTACTGTCGCCTTTCCATCGGCGCCAACGATTTTGCAGAAAGCTGGTACAGCTATAACGAGACCGAAGGCGATTATGAGATGAAGAATTTCTCTATAGACAGGGACAGAAAGTATATTATTCCCGCCATAAAAGAGGCTATGAAAAGATCTCCCGATATGAAATTCTTTGCTTCTCCCTGGAGTCCCCCCACATGGATGAAATTTCCTAAGGTGTGCAATTACGGCAGACTGGTGCAAGAAGATAAAAATATGAGAGCTTATGCTCTCTACTTTAGGAAATTTATAGAGGCGTATGCCGCAGAAGGTATAAAGGTCTCCCAGATAATGCCCCAGAATGAAATATTTGCAGACCAGAAGTTTCCCTCTTGCGTATATAGCGAGGAAGAATTTGAGAACTTTATTGCAAACTATCTTATTGACGAGATAGGCGATCTTGCGGAAATATGGTTCGGTACCGTAAACGGTCCCGAGTCTTCAAAATCGTACGGTACTCATAACGGATTTTTAAATAAATTTATGCAGAATCCCAAATGCAGAAAGCATATTACAGGAGCTGCTTATCAGTGGGCAGGAAAATATGCTGTTATGCAGGCGCACGAGGACTATCCCGATCTGGATATTATTCAGAGCGAATGTCAGTGCGGCGATGGAAATAATACGTGGGAGTACGCCATGTATACCGCAGAACTTATACACCATTATTTCAGATTCGGTGCACGAGCCAACGTATATTGGAATATGGCGTTGGCTAACGATGGTCTCAGTACCTGGGGATGGCGCCAGAATTCTCTTATAAGTGTAAAAGACGGTGATTATACTTATAATCCCGAGTTTTATCTGTTGAAGCATTTCGGCCATTTCGTTGACCGTGACGCCGTAAGGATAGAAACTGAGGGAGAGTTCAGTTCTAATACCAATATTTTTGAAAATCCCGACGGCAGCAGAATTGC
>JAZRLW010000078.1:0-4354 GCA_045647025.1 Eubacteriales bacterium | reverse complement strand
TCACAGCCTTTCATTTGATTTATAAATATTTCTCTATATTATTTACTTTATCTTTAAAATCTCTTCCGCAATACTCGAAATTAGTATATCTATCAAAGCTTGCACTTGCAGGAGACATATAAACTCTATCGCCTTTATCTGCATATCCGTAAGCCTTTGTAACAGCCTCTTCCATAGAGTAGGCTTTATCAATAATAAGATTGGGGTTATAATCCTTATCTGCCTTAACAGCTGCCGCGATCTTATCACCCGTAGCACCGTATAAAACCAGAGCCTTAACCTTTTTGTTGATATAAGGAGCAATAGGATCAAAGGGAACCTTTTTGTCATATCCTCCAGCAATAAGGACAATGGGCTTTTCCTGACTCTTAAGACAAGCAATAGCTCTGGTAGGAGATGTTGCTATAGCATCGTTATAAAAATCAACGCCGTTATAGGTTCGCACGTATTCCATTCTGTGCTCAACACCGCCAAAATCTTTTGCTAATGTCTTTATGGTGTCAACAGAAACCATACCCCAGACAGTCGCGATAGCCGTAAGGTAGTTTTCTGCATTATGGTCACCAACAAGACGGATGTCCATCTTATTCATTATGGTATAATCCGACTCACCGTCAGTATAGCACAGATTACCTTCGCAATCAAGATATGCACCTACTGGAACACGTTCCTTCATTGAAAACCAACGCACAGTGCCTTTTGCCTCATCAGCTATGCTTCTGGTTATGGGATCGTCATAATTGAGGACCAAAAGGCCATTGGCAGTTTGCTTCTTATATATCATCTTTTTGGACTCAATATACTCATCCATACCGGTATGCCAGTCAAGGTGATTTGGAGTAATATTCTTTATTACCGCGATATCGGCACTCTCATTCATTGCGTGAAGCTGGAAAGAGGATAGCTCAACAACTGCAAAATCTTCAGCCTGAACGTCTCTGACTATGGGAAGCAAGGGTATGCCTATATTACCACCCAAATGGCAATTATATCCACTGTCTTTAAGTAGATTATATATGAGCGTTGTGGTAGTCGTTTTTCCGTCACTGCCGGTAACGGCTATTTTCCTGCAAGGAGCTAACTTGAAAAACAACTCCATTTCAGAAGTTATCACAGCACCTTTTTCTTCTGCAGCAAGAATTTCAGGCTTATCTTTTCGAATACCTGGAGTTTTTATAATGATATCTCCGTCTATATCAGACAAATAGTCTTCTCCCAAGGAGAGCTTTACGCCCTGCTCTTCATATCTTAATATCTCTTCGCCTAATTTTTCTTTAGGCTTTTTATCGCAAATTTTAAGATTTACCCCGTAGGATAACAATATATCTACCAAGGGTCTGTTGGACACGCCGTATCCTATGAGAGTTACACGCTTGCCCTTTAAACTCTGAAAATAACTTTCAGCATTCATATTGTGCACCGCCGTTTCAGATATTTTTAATAACGGTTATTATCATGGGATTTCTCTTGGTTTGCTCAAAAATATATCTGGAAAGCTCATCTTTAACGTTATTCTTAGCAGAATGCAACCAATCCTTCGAATATTCTCTGCAACTGTCAAAAATAACTTCTTCAACAAGAGTCTTAAGAGCAACGTTCAAAGTCTGATTTTCTTTAAGATAAGCAAAACCTCTCGTAATTATCTCGGGTTCAGACATTAAGGATCTGGTATACTCATCCACAACGGCCACAACCACAACCAAGCCGTCCTGGGAAAGATGCTTTCTATCTCGCAGAATAACGTTACCCACATCGCCGACACCAAGACCGTCAACCAATACTTTACCAGAGGGAACGGTGCCTACAACTTTTATAGTTTTTGAGTCTAATTCTATAATATTTCCGTTATCAGCTACTACTACCCGTTCAGAAGGGATTCCCATTGATCTGGCAAGCATACCATGTTTCTTTAAATGACGGAGTTCCCCGTGAACAGGAATAAAATATCTGGGCTTGGTAAGAGCCATTATGAGCTTAAGCTCTTCCTGGCACGCGTGTCCCGAAACGTGTACCTCAGCAAAACTCTCGTAGACAACATCCGCGCCAGATTTAAACAGTTCATTTACTACCCTATTTACCAACTTTTCGTTACCGGGTATTGCATGGGAAGAAAGAACTACCAAATCACTTGTAGTTATCTCAATAGTCTTATGCTCCGAGTAAGCCATTCTGTAAAGAGCCGACATAGGTTCGCCCTGGCTTCCCGTAGTAATGATAACCATTTTTTCGGGAGGATACTTATTAACGTTATTTATATCAACAATAACGTTGTCGGGAATATCCATATACCCCAAATTGCGAGCAACGTCCAATATGGTTACCATACTGCGGCCTACCACCGCAACCTTGCGTTTGTAAGCTATGGCTGTATCTATGATCTGTTTTACGCGGTCAACGTTAGATGCAAAAGTAGCAACAATTATACGCTGTTTATCCGCTCTGCGGAATATCAGATCAAGGCTTTCGCCTACCTTACGCTCACTCATAGCAAATCCGGGACGTTCAACGTTGGTTGAATCCATCATAAGCGCCAACAAGCCGTCGTTACCTATTTCACCGAGGCGGGCAAGGTCTATCATTTCGCCCTGTATGGGAGAAACGTCTATTTTGAAGTCTCCCATATGAAGAATAGTGCCGCAAGGAGTATGAATTGCCAGTGCAGCAGCGTCTGCGATAGAATGGTTAACGTGAATATATTCAACATCAAAAAGTCCGCAAGGAACAACTTCGCCAGCATTCACCTCAACGAGATTAGCGACGCGATCAAGTTTGAATTCCTTCAGCTTATTAGTCAGTATTCCTAAAGTAAGACGAGTACCGTATATTGGTACGTTTATATCCTTAAGAAGATACGGTATGGCACCTATATGGTCCTCATGGCCGTGCGTAATAAAAACAGCTCTGAATCTATCTTTATTCTTGACGATATATTGCATATCGGGAATAACGTAGTCTACCCCCGGCTGATCCTCATCGGGAAACAGCATACCGCAGTCTACGGCAATAATATCCTTTCCGCATTCTATAAGAGTAAGATTTTTTCCTATCTCGTTAAGACCGCCTAAGGGTATGATTCTTATTTTTTCAAGCTTTTTCAATGAACGTGTACCTCCTGGTATTTTCATTATATGTATCGAAGAGAACGATCCATCTTCTCCTCGATAACCGTTTTACAGACCTTGTCTGTTTTTGTTTTCTATGAGTTCTTTATATTTACCGCATAGTTCCTTTGCGGTTTCGGTACTTAGTGATTCTGCATATATCCTGAAAGTCTGTTTTCGTTTTTCAGGAGTAATTAATACAGTGCTGTTTTTTTCGGGCAAAAATATCTTTACGCCTTCAACAAGCTCAATTTCGCTCTCTTTATCTATAAGAGAAAGCATAATTTTGCCGATATTTTCTTCTGCGACCTTTACTCTTACCACATCACTGCCATGAATGGGAATTATCTGACACACCTCGTCAAAGGTCATATTCTTATGCCCAAGATATCTCAAAAGCAACGCTCCTGACACAACGGGATCGGTAACATAATAAAGATCCGATCTTGAGCTATCCTCTATTGTAGAACGGGTAACGGTATAACCGTAATTTTTGCCCAATAATTCACAAATAAAAGAATAGTCATAAGGAATAACCACGCTACCCGTTTGTATACCGATAACAAATGAAAGTATGATATTAACGGTTTCTTGAGGGTAAAGTTTTGATGCAGTTTTTTTACTTTTTGCAGAATATACTTTTATTTCATCTTGCCCTATAATTATTCGCTCGTCATTCTCGTTACCTGACGAAAGAATTTTTGAGCTTATCACCTGCGGGGCAAAAACGCAGGACTCTATTTTCAACTTTTTATTTTCAAATTCTTCATTTCCAAGAATGGATGATATATATCTTTCAAAAGTTAGAATAAATCCGGAAAACTGCTTAAAAAATCCACTGTACTGAGCTTTCTCGGGCTGAGAATAAAGATAAGATGATATTTTTCTTTCAAGATCTCTGGATACGGGCATGCCGTCTTTGCCATAGAAGGTAAGCACTGTCTTGAGGCCATCTTCGTCCTGCATTTCGGAAATACATATTCCGCCCCGTAGACCGTACTTTCGAACAACGTGTCTTAAAGCACTCTTTCCCTTTATTCCCGTGTTATATACACCGCACCCGGAAGCCATAAGCCCAGAAATTAAGGCGAAAAATCTGGAATCTCCCCCGTCGTCGCCAATACCTACCGCGACTGCGGGATCATCTCCATATTTCATAGTTCGACCAAAAGCATTTCCCGCTTTTAAGCACATTATTTCACAGTCTGAACCTTCAAGAATGAGACTTCCGCTCTCGGCTTCCCCATTCCCCG
>JAZRLW010000077.1:0-4310 GCA_045647025.1 Eubacteriales bacterium | reverse complement strand
ATGTTGTTGCTGAATTTTTTGAGTGCCAGCCATATATACCTCTCTACTATACCGAAGGCGCGTTGGCTGTAAATAGAGTCGTTGACGGTGATTTTTTGCCAAGCGAATCGAATATTTACAACCTTATAGAAACCTGGACTTTTGAATAAAACCAAAGGCTGCGGCAACCACTTGTTGCCGCAGCCTGTCTATATATGCAGATCTCAGGCCTGAATTGGGGGATCTGCGGATAAATCAATTATTTAACGATGGGTTCTATCATACCGTAGTCGCTGTCTTTACGCTTGTATACCACCTTTGTGGCTCCGTCGGCAGCATCGGTAAATACGAAGAAGTCGTGTCCCAGCATTTCCATCTGAAGAACTGCTTCTTCGGGAGACATGGGTTTGATAACGATACTCTTCGTTTTAATGATTTTTGTTTCCTCTTCAGGAACTTCGGTAGTGTAGCCTTCAAAACTAAAGTCACTGTCACGGAGTCGTTTTGCCAGCTTTGTCTTATGCTTCTTTATCTGGCGCACCAAAACGTCTACCACCACGTCTATGGCTTCTTTGAAGTCGGAGCCCACCTCCTGTGCTCTGAAGATGATGTCGTTGTAGTCGGCTGTTACTTCTACCTTAAATCTGTCGGCTTTTTCATGGGTGAATACCACAGATACGGTACAGTCGCCTGCAAAGAATCTGGAGAGCTTGGAGAGCTTCTTCTCCGCATACTCTTTCGTGCTGTCGTAAAGATTGCACTTTCTGGAACTGAAGATGAACTGCATAGATTTACCACCTTTCATTCGGGAGGCAATATAGTGTCCCCACCGATGGTATTATAAACTTCCGAGTCTTTAAAACCCCTCTGTTTATGTCTAAAGTATAGCATAATTTTGAAAAAAAATCTATACGCATGTTGCACAAAATTATATTTAAATGTATAAAAATTTTTATGGGTATTTTACAAAAGTGAAGAGAGGGGCGTTTTAGGGTTTTTAAGAGCCAAAAATTAGCATAATCTTCCTTGACAAAACGAAATATTAATGTTATAATTATAATTGTTATGAGTATAATTATGCCTTATAACCGAAAGTGAGTTTTGAGTAATGAGTATAAAGATATGGGCGCATCGAGGCGCTTCCGCCTACGCTCCCGAAAACACAATGGAAGCTTTTGCCGAAGCCGTTGTAAGAAATGCCGACGGTATAGAGCTTGATATACATTTGACTGCCGACAACGTTATAGTCGTTGGCCACGATAATACCATAGACAGATGTTCTACCGGTACGGGAACTATTGAAGAGATGACTCTTGAACAGCTCCGTTCCTACACCTACGGTAAATTTTATGAGAAGTATAGGGATGCTCGTATTCCTACTCTTGCCGAGGTCTTTGACTATATGAGAAACACTACGGCGGGTTTTATAAATATAGAGCTTAAGACGGGTTCCCACGGTGAGATAGAGCCTCGACTTGCAAAGCTTGTAAACGATATGGATATGCAGGAAAGGGTAATATACTCTTCCTTTAGCCTTGAAATGCTTGATTTGCTCAAGGAAATAGAGCCCAGATCAAATATTGCACTTCTTTACGGCTCTGCCGTTGAAGGGGTAGACGATATAGTTGAATTTGCCCTTGCGCATAAGATGAAAGCGCTTCACCCTAACTACAAGGGAATTCTTGGCACAGACTTGGTTGAGAGATGCCGTAAAGTTGGTATAGATGTTAACGCTTATACCGTTAATGATGCGGATGCTCTTATGAAGTGTTATAATGAGGGGGTTCACGCCGTTATCACCAATTATCCCGATATCGCTTACGAAACCCTTGCTGAGTTTAATGCGAGGAAGTAAGTTATGAGGAAAATAATAAAGAATATATTTGCGCTGATTGTTTCGGGTGTTATGGTTCTTTCTTTTGTCGGCTGCGGTAATGGAAATGATACGCCAAAACAGTTAGGCGAGGAGGAAATAAAAATGTCAGTAGAAAAACAGTTGGCTATGCCCGAAGTAGGGGAGAAGATAGCCGTAATTAAAACCAACATGGGTGATATAACCGTAAAGTTTTTCCCCGAATTTGCTCCCAAGGCTGTTGAGAACTTCCTTACTCACGCCGCAAACGGATATTATGACGGAGTTACCTTTCACCGTGTAATGAACGACTTTATGATTCAGGGCGGCGACCCTGAGGGTACAGGTCGTGGCGGCGAAAGTATCTGGGGTACCGAGTTTGAGGATGAATTTACTCCCGAACTTCACAATTTCAGAGGCGCCCTTTCTATGGCAAACGCAGGTAAGAATACCAACGGTAGCCAGTTCTTTATAGTTCAGAAGGGTCCCACCTCTCCCACCGAGGCCCAGATGTATATTCAGTACGGATATATTACCTCAAGAGCAGCGGCTGAAGCTTACGTCGCAAACGGCGGAACTCCCTGGCTTGACAATGCCCACACCGTATTCGGTCAGGTAATAGATGGTATGGACATCGTTGATGCTATTGCGGCTGTTCAGGTTGATGCAAACAGCAAACCCCTTGATGCAGTAATCATAAACGGCATTGAGATTACCGAATATAAAGGCTAAGGAGATCTACTGTAATGTCAAAAATCAGAGTAATGATATGGAACGAGTTCTACAAGGAGCGTAACCGTGACAATGCCCGCGCGGCTTATCCCGACGGTATTCACGAGCAGCTTAAGAGAGCTCTTGCTGCAGATGACCTTGAAATAAATACTGCATGGCTTGACAAGGACGAGGATCATGGCCTTTCCCAGGAAGTGCTTGATAACACCGACGTTCTTTTCTGGTGGGGTCATTCAAAGCACGGCGAGGTTAAGGATGAAGTTGTTGACCGCATATACAAGCGTGTAAACCAGGGTATGGGACTTGTAGTTCTTCACTCGGGTCACCATTCTAAAATATTTAAGAGACTTATGGGTACTACCGGTAATCTTGTATGGAGAGATGTTGGCGAGCGTTGCCGTGTTTGGTGTCTTGACCCCTCTCATCCCATTGCAAAAGGCGTTCCCCAGTATTTCGAGCTTGAGCACGAAGAGATGTACGGTGAGAGATTCCACATCCCCACTCCCGACGATATCGTGTTTGCAACCTGGTGGGAAGGCGGCGAACTCTTCCGCGGTGGCGTAACTTTCAGAAGAGGCTTCGGTAAGATATTCTACTTCCACCCCGGTCATGAAACATATGGCTCTTTCTATAACGAGAACGTTATAAAGATTCTCTCCAACGCAGCACGTTGGGCCGCTTTTGAAGAGGAACGCGATTGGAAATGTAAATGCGTTCCCGCAAAGGAAGAGATAAAGAGCCAGAGGATCGATTACGTATACGGAGAATAATATTTCAACATAAATACATACTTTTATTAAAAGGAGAATGCGCAAATGGAAAAGATCAGAGTAACCATTTGGAATGAATTCTATCACGAAAGAAAGGACGACAAAGCAAAGGAACTTTATCCCGAAGGTATTCACGAATTCCTTAAGAAGGCTCTTGATGCAGAAGATCTTGAAATAAAGACCGCTTGGCTTGATAAGGACGAAGAACACGGCCTTTCCAAGGAAGTTCTTAATGAAACCGACGTTCTCGTATGGTGGGGCCATATGAAGCACGGCGACGTTAAAGACGAGGTTGTAGAGCGTATTTGCAAGAGAGTAAACCGTAAGGGTATGGGTCTTGTAGTTCTCCACTCCGGCCACCACTCCAAGGTTTTCAAGAAGCTTATGGGTACCAGCTGCAGCCTTATGTGGAGAGAAATTGGCGAACACGGCCGTGTATGGTGCGTTGATCCCACTCACCCCATCGCTCAGGGCGTTCCCCAGTCCTTCGTTCTTGAAAAGGAAGAATGCTACTGCGAAAGATTCCAGATCCCCACTCCCGACGAACTCGTTTTCGTTACCTGGTGGGAAGGCGGCGAAATATTCCGCGGCGGCGTAACCTACAAGAGAGGCTATGGTAAGATATTCTACTTCCATCCCGGTCATGAAACCGTTCCTTCCTATTATAATGAAAACGTTATCAAGGTAATCGGTAACGGTATCCGTTGGGCTAAGCCCATTGCTCAGGTTCCCGATGAACCCGGCGACTGGAAGAATCCCGAAGAGGATATTCCCAGAAGAGACTAATCAGTAAAATAATTTATATCAAATAAAGGAGCAAAATTATGAAATTAGGCGTTCTCAGCAATCTTTTTGCTAATATGACCCTTGAAGAGGCTTGTAAATATCTCAGCGAACAGGGTTGTACCGCTATCGAAATCGGTTGTGGCGGCTTCCCCGCCAAGGCTCACTGCGCCCCCGAGGTGCTTCTTTACGAT
>JAZRLW010000076.1:0-2084 GCA_045647025.1 Eubacteriales bacterium | reverse complement strand
TAAGTTATATCATAAGAGGGGCTGTAAAGGGAGAATTCGTATGCGAATCCGCAGTGGCTGTAAATAACCGTACGGGAAGTTTTGCTCTGAGCGAACGAGGAATCTTCGAGGTTGAATAATGGGTAAAAAAAGTGTGAAGTTTTCGAAAAAGCACTTGACAACCCATTCCTTATGAGATAAAATACCATTAATTCAATATCCCAAAAGCTATGACGAAGAATGGTTGAGACGCGAGCATTAAGAGAGCCGATGGTTGGTGCGAATCGGTATGTAAGCCCTTATACCTCTCACTTCCGAGCCGGAAACCTGATATTCATAAAAGAATGCGTAGGGTGTCCCGTGAATGCTACGTCAGTGCATAGAAGTTTTTTGACTTCGAAGAGGTGGCGGAGAGTATCCGCAATTTGAGTGGTACCGCGAGTGTAAATTGACTTATTTTCACCCGTCTCAAAGCAAAGCTTTGGGACGGGTATGTTTTTTATACAGTCCCGCAAAGGAAAAGCATCTAAAGGAGAAAAAAAAGATGAGCAACAAAATCAATACCGATAAGGCTCCCGCAGCCATAGGTCCCTATTCCCAGGCAGTAACCGCTGGAAATCTTATCTTCACGTCGGGACAAATTCCCTTGAACCCCGAAACAGGAGTTCTCGAGGGAGATAATATTACGGAACAGACCCACAGAGTATGTAAAAATCTTCAGGCCGTACTTTTGGCCGCAGGCTCTGACCTTAAAAATGCCATAAAAACCACCTGCTATTTAAGCGATATGGGAAATTTCGCAGCCTTTAACGAGGTGTATGCTCAATACTTTACAGAAAAGCCCGCCCGTTCTTGTGTGGCAGTAAAAACACTACCAAAGGACGCATTGGTAGAAGTAGAAGTTATAGCTGAAAAGGAATAAGATCATGGACGCAAGCAAATATAATGTCGGATACTTCCCCGTATCAAACGAATATAATGAGTGGATGGGAAAAGACCATATAACAAAGCCCCCCGTATGGTGCAGTGTAGATATGCGCGACGGTAATCAAAGCCTTGTTATCCCCATGAGCCTTGAAGAAAAGATTGAATACTACAAGGTTCTTTTAGAGGTTGGATTTAAAGAAATCGAGGTAGGATTCCCCGCCGCAAGTAACACCGAATATGAGTTTTTGAGAACTCTTATCGACTGCAACATGATACCCGATGACGTTACCGTCCAGGTTCTTACCCAGTGCAGAGAGCATATAATTCGAAAGACCTTTGATGCCTGCAAGGGGGCTCCCAACGCCATAATACACTTTTATAATTCGGTAAGCGTTGCCCAAAGAGAACAGGTATTTAAGAAATCCAAGGAAGAAATAAAGGAAATTGCCATTGAAGGAGCAAGGCTTGTAAAGAAGTTGGCTTCGGAATATGAGGGTAATTTCAGATTTGAGTACTCCCCCGAATCTTTTACAGGCGCAGAGCCCGAATATGCACTGGAAGTATGCAACGCAGTTTTGGATATCCTTGAGCCCGGACCCGACAACAACGTTATAATAAACCTTCCCGTAACGGTTGAAATGAGCTTGCCCCACGTTTACGCGTCTCAGGTTGAATACATGAGCAAGAACCTGAAGTACCGTGAATTTGTCACCCTCTCTCTTCATCCCCATAACGACAGAGGTACCGCAGTTGCGGATACCGAATTGGCTCTCCTTGCAGGTGCTGACCGTGTAGAAGGCACCCTCTTCGGAAACGGCGAAAGAACGGGTAACGTAGACATCGTTACTCTTGCTATGAATATGTATTCTCACGGAGTAGACCCCAAGCTTGATTTTTCAAACATGAATTATCTTGTAGAGAAATACGAAAAATGCACCCGTATGCAGGTATACGACAGAGCCCCCTATGCGGGAGCGTTGGTCTTTGCCGCATTCTCGGGAAGCCATCAGGATGCTATTGCAAAGGGTATGAAATACAGAGCAAAGCATAAGCTCCATAACTGGAGCGTACCATATATTCCCATTGACCCCAAGGACATAGGCAGAACCTATGACGCAGACGTTATCAGAGTCAATTCTCAAAGCGGAAAGGGCGGTATTGGGTACCTTCTGGAACAT
>JAZRLW010000075.1:0-4221 GCA_045647025.1 Eubacteriales bacterium | reverse complement strand
CGCATCGTACTGCTGAAGGGCAGTATCAACGTCCACATTAAGGAATTCAAGGGTATTGACGAAATATTCGGGTCTGTCTACAAAAAGCCCGTCAAAATCCAAATCCCCAAGCAAAGCATCAGTATCCGATGCCGTAGGCGAAAGTGAATTTACAAACCACTGCTGCATGGGCTCTCTGACATAGTTTGAGTTAATATAAGTACCTAACTGAGCAGAGAATATTACAGCGACCACTAAGGCGGAAACGTTACCTAAAAGGCCTATAATGGACCTAATAAGCCCGAGGTCGGAATATCTTTTTGCAACGAGAATAAATAAAAGAACTATCGCAACATCTATTGCGGCGGAAATAGCCAATTCCATAATTCGTTTATCCTTTCAATAATTATGCTGTGTTGTGTTGGGTTATTATGTTAATTAAGAAAATGCTTTGGAAATATCTATGCGCTTGGCAAAGGATACGCCCGTAACGTACAGAGCATCCCTACTGGCTTCGATGCCGTTAGACGACGAAGGCACCTCAACGGAATAAAGCTCCGTACCCGTATTGTCAAGAACGTAAAGACGGTCTTCTGCAAGAACAAGAAAAACCTCGTAATAGCAAACGACAGACTTTATATCATTATAGTTACGTCTGAAAAGTATATTTCCCGTAGGAGAAATAGCCTCTACTGAGCAAATCTTTTCAGCGGCGTTTACTGTGGTAGAAAATATAGTGTTATGTTCGTCCTGCCAATAGTAGTCAATATCGGTGTTTATGTACTGATAGATTGGTCGGTACCCATCGTTTCTTACCGAATATATACCGCTATCGGATATTATCTCAATGGAATTATCATCCTTTTGCTTTATTGCAAGGGGGAAAGAATCGGGAATTGAATAGGTTTTCTGTTCTTCACCGGTGCGGAAGTTTATTCTGTGAACCACTATATCAATGTTTTCATAATCGGAAACAATGCCGATAACAGATATGACATTCGAAGTTGAGAAAACAACGTCAACAACGTTGGTTTTTGACGAATACCAGTAATATAGTTCCTGCAGGTTTCGATTAAGAACAGTAACCTTTGCTTTGTAACCATAGGTCTCGGTTACAACGGCAACGTATCCATCATCACTCACCGTAGCGGTTATTATATTTTCCGCAAAATTCTTGGTTGCAACAACCTTAAAGCTATCCGAAAGACAAATGGAAGTATCTCCCCTGTCAAAGCTTAACACGTAGTTATCGGACTGTTTTAACACGGGAGAGGAAAAATTAACGTAAAACTCCGACATGAGTATATTGTTTCGGCTATACACGGACACCGTTTTCTGAGAAAGAATAACCAATCCGTCCTTAAAAACAGAGAGAGTATTTTTAGACGATTCCTCGAACCTCACAGTTCCATCCTCGGGAATATCCTCGGTAACGGCAGACTTTACGTTAAAAAAGAATCTACCTATATTATCCCCCGTAAGTAATGGGGAATTCATCATAAAAAATACTGCTATATATAAAATCAAGGTTACCAAAAACAGTTTTTTTGCAATATTAAGTTGTTTTAATCTCTTTTCATTCATAAAACACCTTATTAAGGAATAATCCTTTTGCTTCTGCCGTATAGGGCAATATATTCTTGCCCGTTACAAGCATGGTATCTATATCTTCGGGAGTCAACTTTCCTTCGGCGACTTTGAGTAAACACCCAACAGTAAGCCTTACCATTTTGTATAAAAATCCATCGGCGGAGATTCGAAACTCAACCACGTCTCCCTTACGCTCAAACCCTGCACTGTATACAGTACGGACGGGATCGACGTCCTTTGAACCCGCGGCCTTAAAAGCTGAAAAATCGTGTTTCCCAACAAATCTTTGAGCCGCGATATTAAGCATGTCTATATCAAGCTTTTTGGGATAAAACAGGGCATAATCAGAGTAAAAAGGAGAATCAACCTCGGAATTATATATAACGTAAAGATACTCTTTGGACTTAACGCTGTATCTTGCATGGAAATCATCTGATTCGTATCGACAGGATTTAACCCTTACGTCAGTGGGCAGTTTATTGTTCAGAGCCCTAACAATAATCTCGGGAGGCAAGGTCTTTTCGGTCTTAAAAGAAAAACAGTAATCGTTTGCGTGCACGCCACTATCGGTTCTGCTACAGCCCGCAAGGTCTGTATACTCGCCGCAAAGCTCGCCAAGAGCCTTGCGAATCTCCCCTGCCACTGTTCTGGCATTTGGCTGGAGTTGGTATCCACAAAAATTCGTGCCCTTATAAGAAATATTTACAGCGTAATTCTTCATAACATAGCACCGATTTCAAGTTTACCGATAACAACTATCCCCGCAATAAGAATACCTACCAAAACAAAGGCAACGTAATCGGAAAGCTTCATTCTGTACTGTACCAGATGAGTTCGGCCTTTTCCTTCACCGTTGTAACAACGGCATTCCATAGCCGTTGCGAGTTCATCGGCGCGTCTGAAGGCAGAAACAAAAAGGGGTATGAGTATGGGGATAAGAGCTTTCGCTCTTTTTATAATACCGCCCGTTTCGAAATCGGCACCGCGTGCTTTCTGGGCATTCATTATCTTTTCGGTTTCTTCGAGAAGCGTGGGAATAAATCTCAACGCTATTGTCATCATCATAGCGAACTCGTGAACAGGGACCTTAATAACCTTAAGAGGTGCGAGTAGTCTTTCAAGACCTCCCGTTAAAACTATGGGAGATGTGGTATAGGTAAGCATTGACGTGGTTATAACCAGCATCATGATTCTGGATACCATTGTAATTGCGTTATAAATACCCACGTCGGTTATCTTAAATATCCAAAAGGATACTAAAACGTTGCCGTTGGAATAAAAGATGTTGAGCACAGCCGTAAAGCAAATAATTATCAACAGAGGCTTTAAGCCGCGAAGATAAAGCTTTATTGGTATCTGTGAGGCAATCACAAGAGCTACCGTCACCACGGCCATTAAAGCGTACGCTATAAAATTATCAGCCATAAACAATGCAACTATGTACATTATCAACAGCACAATCTTTGCACGTGGATCAAGCTTGTGCAGAACAGAATTCCCTGGGAAAAACTGTCCGAGAGTAATATCTTTAAGCATTTTGAACTATTTCCTATTCAAATATTTCACTATCTCCACCGCAACACCCTCAACGGTATATACGGAGGTATCAAAGCTGTAACCCTCACGGTTAAGAGCCATAAGTATGCGGGTTATCTGGGGAACGTCAAGACCAATAGATACAAGGGTTTCGGAGTTAGAAAAAATCTCTTCCTTGGTACCGCACATAACAAGCTTTCCTTGATGCATTACGGCAACCCTTGACGCAAAGTGGGCAACGTCCTCCATACTGTGGGAAACGAGAACAACTGCAGCACCCGTAGTATCATGATAATACTTTATGCCGGCTAATATATCGTCGCGCCCCTTAGGGTCAAGGCCTGCGGTAGGCTCGTCAAGAATAAGAATACGGGGACGCATAGCCATTACCCCCGCAATGGCCACCCTACGTTTCTGACCGCCGGAAAGCTCAAAGGGAGATTTTTCAAGTATATACTCGTCAAGGCCTACAAACTTTATCGCCTCAAGAACGCGGCTGTTTATCTCTTCAGCGGGAAGCCCCATATTTTCGGGGCCGTAAGATATGTCCTTGCGGACAGTTTCCTCAAAAAGCTGATGTTCGGGGTACTGAAAAACCATACCCACGTTAAATCTCAGGTCCCTTCTGTTGTAGCCTTTTTGCCATACGTCATCGCCCATGTAGAGGAATTTTCCCGATGTGGGCTTGTTTATAGCGTTAAAATGCTGAACAAGAGTTGATTTACCCGAGCCCGTCTGACCGATAACGGCAAGAAAGTCGTTTTCGTATATCTCAAGGTTTATATTATCAAGAGCAACCTTCTCAAAAGGCGTATCTGCACCGTAAAGATGAGAAAGAGCTTCTGTTTTCAGTATAACTTTTTTTTCTGACAATTAGATTTTCTCTCCAATCCTTATTTTCCTTTGATGAGATCCTTCAACGCAGCGACGCACTCTTCGTCGGTAAGCACCGATGCGGGCACATCATAGCCCTGTTTTTGGAGCGCAAACATAAGCTCTGCACTCTGGGGAGCGTCAAGGCCCACGCTTCGCAAAAGCTCAACCTTTGCAAACACTTCTTTAGGGGTACCGTCAAGAAGTATCTTACCGTTGTCCACGACTATACATCTATTTGCC
>JAZRLW010000074.1:0-3702 GCA_045647025.1 Eubacteriales bacterium | reverse complement strand
GATGAAGATGTTCCTTACCCGTATGGGCTTTAACTCCAAAATAGTGGTCACGGGTGACGTTACCCAGATAGACCTGCCCTCAGACAAGACCAGCGGCCTTAAGGAAGCAATGAAGGTCCTCTCCGGAGTAGAAGGAATCGCCATCCACAATCTGACCTACAAAGACGTTGTAAGACACGAGCTTGTTCAGAAGATAATCAGAGCATTCGAAAGCTACGAAAGCAAGAAGGAGGCAGACAGAAATGCCCGTAAGTTCAAACAAAATTGAAATCCTTAATAACCAGAAAAAGATAAAAGGCATCAGAGAGCTTTCCGCCATAATAAAAGAGGCGGTAAACGCTACCCTCAAGTTTGAAGAAGTTGAAGAAAAATGCCTTGTAAGCGTCTGTCTTACAGATAACGAGGAAATCGCAGAGCTTAACGGACAGTTCAGGGACAAGCCCCAGCCCACCGACGTGCTTTCCTTCCCTTCGGGAGAATATCCCTCCCCCATTTCCCCCGTATTTTTAGGTGACATTATAATATCCCTTGAGAGAGCCGCCGCCCAGGCAGAGGAGTACGGAAACACCCTCGCAGAAGAGGTTGCCTTCCTTACCTCCCACTCGGTACTGCACCTTTTGGGCTACGACCACATGGAACCTGACGAAGAAAAGGAAATGTACCAAAAGCAGGACCAGGTAATGGATATCATGAAGGTGTCAAGAAAGACCAATATGGAATAAAGAAATGAAATTTATTCTCTCCATACTCAAAAGCTTCGGCTACGCATTTTCGGGCATAGTCCACTGTATGAAATCCCAACGAAACTTCCGTATACATACGGTTGCGGCGGTAGCGGTAATAGGATTCGGCATACTGTATGGCCTTACCCCTACGGAGTGGGCTATAATTATGCTTACAGTAGGTGGCGTACTTGCCTGCGAAATGATAAATACGGCCATAGAATCGACAGTTGACCGCACAGGGTCACATATTGACGGATACGGAAAAACCGCAAAGGATTCCGCCGCGGGAGCTACCCTAATATTAGCAATAATTTCGGTAGTTATAGCCATTTTTATCTTTTCAGATCTTGCCCGCTTGCTCCCCGCCCTTACAGCTCTTTTCACAACTTGGAAGGTAGGGCTGTTTACAGTTTACGTAATAGTTTCAGTAATTTTTATAAAAGGAAAAAAAATCAGTATAGGTGAATTATGAAAACAGGATTTATAACCATAATAGGACGACCCAACGTGGGCAAATCCACCCTTTTGAACGCTATAATCGGCGAAAAAATAGCCATAGTTACAGATAAGCCCCAGACCACCAGAAGCAGAATTGTGGGCATATATAACGAAGAAGAGGTTCAGTTTATCTTCGTTGACACTCCCGGTCTTCACACCCCCAAGAATAAGCTGGGTGAATACATGGTAAAGGAAGCCTACGAGGCGGCTGACGACGTGGACTGTGCCATAGTTGTAACCGAGCCCAAGCCCCCCAAGGCCACGGAAACCCGTCTTATTGAAAGATTCAATAAAGACGGCATCCCCATGATACTCGTTGTAAACAAGACCGACAAGTATCCCCGTGAAGAGGTTGCAAAGACCATTGCAGAATACGCAAAGTTGAGCGATTTTGCCTCGGTAGTCCCCACATCTGCCCTTCGCGGAAGCAACGTTTCCATAATAATAGACGAGCTTAAAAAAATAATAGAGGACGGCGGCGAGAAATTCTATCCCGACGATATCGCCACCGACCAGACGGTAAGACATATGGCGGCTGAAATCATAAGAGAAAAGCTTATGCGCCGCTTAAGTGACGAAATCCCCCACGGAATTACCGTTGACGTCGTGTCCTTTAAGGAAAGAGAGGACAAGCCTATCACCGATATTGCCGTATCCGTAATATGCGAAAGAGAATCACATAAGCGCATTGTTATAGGCAAAAACGGCGCCCTCATAAAGGCCGCCGCCAGCGAGGCGAGAAAAGAAATAGAGGACCTTCTTGACGGCAAAGTATTCCTTGAATGCTTCGTTAAGGTAAGAGAAGGCTGGCGTGACGATAATAACTTTATAAACAACAATGAATTCTGAGCTTAAAGGTATAGTTTTAAAATCAAAGCCCTTTTCAAACAAGGATATACTGCTGACCTTATTCACAGACAAAGAGGGCAAAATAACGGTACTCGCAAAGGGTGTACGGGGAGCAAAACGCTCGGTCTTGTACACTCAACCATTTGCGTACTCTGAATTTATGCTATACCGCGGAAGCAGCCTTTACACCGTAGATCAGGCCAATATTATTGAGTCTTTCTATTCCCTGCGAAATGATATTGAGACTCTCGCTGCCGCCCAATATTTATTGGACTTGGTAGAACAGCTTCCACGCGAGATGCACTCGGGCGACGAAAGTTCTATACTTAAGCTACTACTTAACTCACTTTATCTGCTGGGTAAGAATACTTCAGATTCGGCGGCAATAAAGCGAATAAAGATGATGTTTGAGCTGAAATTCTGTACTCTCTGCGGATTTGCTCCCGACTTAAGAGAATGTACAGTCTGCGGCAAAAAAGAAGGGGCCTTCTGGATCTACACAGAAGGATTGAGATGCGCCGACTGCGGGCAAAACCACCCTGACGGCCACAGAATAACCGACTCCATGGCAAAAGCTATATGCTACGTCCTGGACACGGATATGGCAAAGGCGTACAAATTTACAATGCCCCAGGATGCCCTCAACTACCTGGCAACTGTGGTTGAAAACTTCGTAATGTTCGTATTTAATAAAGACTTCACAACCCTTAATTATTACCGTTCCTTGGACGTAAGTCAATTCATGAAAGGACAACAATGAAATACCTCAACACTCTTGAATACAATAAGGTGCTGGAGCGACTGGCTTCTCACGCAATATCCCAAGCGGGCAAGGAAAAATGTCTTGCATTACTCCCCTTTCCCAACGTAAGCGAAGCCCAGAAAGCTCTTGACGAAACCGACTCCGCACTGGTACTCTATCTCAAATACGGTGCGCCCTCTTTTATGGATATCACCGACGTAACCGCCTCTGCAAAAAGGGCGGCTAACGGCGCAACCCTGTCCATAAGTGAGCTTTTAGCCATAGCCCACCTTCTGTCTGTTACGAGAAATCTCCACCAATACCTTGAAAATCACACCTCGGAGGCCGACCCTCTCCACGAAAAGATATATTCCCTTATCCCCAATAAGTATCTTGAGGACAAGATAACAGTGTCATTCCCCTCCCCCGAAGAGGTATGGGACGGGGCCTCGGCAAAATTGGCAGATATACGCAAAAAACAGAACATAGCAAAGAACAGAATCAGGTCGTCCCTTGATACATTTATAAAATCCCCCAACTTCCAGAAGTATCTTCAGGACGCCATAATAACCATAAGAAACGACAGATACGTTCTTCCCGTAAAGGCAGAATACAGATCAGAAATCAACGGTCTTGTGCACGATACCTCCGCTTCGGGAGCGACACTCTTTATCGAGCCCATATCGGTAGTTACGGCAAATAACGAGCTTTCAGTTCTGGCCGCAGAAGAAAGACGCGAAATTGAGCGTATACTTTCGGAATTTTCAGCAGAGGTTGCAGGTCATGCAGATGGCATAATAACAAGCTACGAAACCTGCATATTCTGCGATATGACCTTTGCAAAGGCAAAGTATGCCACCGAAATAAAGAAGTCGGAGGCCAAGCGGT
>JAZRLW010000073.1:0-3791 GCA_045647025.1 Eubacteriales bacterium | reverse complement strand
TTCCTCTTCTGTAATGGATTCTCCTTCCACGGGGATAACGCATGCCATAATTTCTTCGCCGTACTGCTTGTCGGGAACGCCGATAACCTGAACATCCTTTACCTTGGGATGAGTGTAGAGGAAGTCCTCTATTTCCTTGGGGTAAATGTTTTCGCCGCCGCGGATGATCATATCCTTAATACGGCCGGTTATCTTATAGAAACCGCCATCTATTCTTCTTGCCAAGTCGCCGGTGTGGAGCCAGCCCTCGCTATCAATAACAGCCGCGGTTGCGGTGGGCATCTTGTAGTAACCCTTCATTATATTATAGCCTCTTGCCACGAATTCGCCGTCCACGTTGTCGGGAAGGGGCTCGTTCGTTTCGGGGTCAACTATGCGACATTCAACGCCGAACATGGCTTTGCCGACGGTATTAACTCTCTGTTCAATAGTGTCCGTAGTCTTTGACATAGTACAACCGGGAGATGCTTCTGTCTGGCCGTAAACAATGGTTATTTCCTTCATGTTCATCTTGTCTACGACTTCCTGCATTACTTTTATGGGACAGGGACTTCCTGCCATTATACCGGTTCTCATGCTTGAAAAGTCAGTCTTATCGAAATCCTCGTGTCCAAGCATAGCGATAAACATTGTGGGAACACCGTGGAATGCGGTTATTCTTTCGCTGTTTATACATGCAAGACCCTTACGGGGAGAAAATGCGGTAATGGGGCACATGGTAGCTCCGTGAGTCATGGATGCTGTCATTGCAAGCACCATGCCAAAGCAATGGAACATGGGTACCTGAATCATCATCTTGTCAGCGGTGGAAAGATCCATGCCGTCGCCAATGGCCTTGCCGTTGTTAACCACGTTATAGTGGGTGAGCATAACGCCCTTGGGGAATCCTGTAGTACCCGAGGTGTACTGAATGTTGCAAACATCGTCCTTTTTAACGGATGCGGCTATTTCATATACGGCTTCAACGGGAACTTTTGATGCAAGAGACATAGCCTCGTTCCAGGTGTAGCATCCTGCCTGGCTGCTTTCTATGGTGATTATGTTCTTGAGTCTGGGGAATTTTGCGAGAGAAAGGTTGCCGGGAGCAGAGGTTTCTGTTTCGGGACAAAGCTGCTTGATAATTCCAACGTAGTCGGAATCCTTATATCCGTCGGTCATGACCAGGGTGTGGGTATCCGACTGACGGAGAAGATATTCTGCCTCGTGTACCTTGTACGCAGTGTTAACTGTAACGAGTACGGCACCTATCTTTACAGTGGCCCAGAAGGTTATGTACCACTGGGGAACGTTTGTTGCCCAAATGGCTACGTGATCGCCTTTTTTAACGCCCATTGCAAGAAGAGCACGGGCAAAGGTGTCAACGTCGTTTCTGAATTCGGGATAAGTTCTTGTATAATCAAGTTCCGTGTATCTGAAAGCGTATTGGCTGGGAAACTCTTCACATATTCTGTCAAGAACTTCGGAGAATGTATAATCAATAATTCTTTCCTTGGGCCAGATATAGTTGCCTGTTCCGCGACTGTCCTCCTGAAGGGTATGCTTGTGCTTTCTTCTGTATGCGCACATGTGGTGTACGGACTGAGGGAACACGATACCTGCATCGCTGAGGTGTCCTGCCCATCTCTTTACCCATTCGAGGGATACGTATCCGATATATCCAATCTGACGGAGACAGTCGAGCATTTCCTTTATGGGAAGGTCGCCTTCGCCCATCATACGGTATTCGCACTGTCCGTTGACCATTATGGAGTCTTTAACGTGAACGTACTTTATGTATTTCTCTATGTTTCGGATGGTTGTCTTGGGTGCTTCGTATCCGTATCTGTAGGGATGGTGCATATCCCAGAGCGCGGCTACGTTTCTGCTGTTTACGCTATCAAGCAATCTTGCCAGTCTTGCAGTATCGGAATAAACGCCGTTTGTTTCAACCAGAAGCATTACGGCGGTTCCTTCGACGAACTTGGCAGCTTCTTTAAGAACTCCTGCCATCTTGTCGTCGTCTATCTCGCCCATGGGCATGGGTTCTTTATCTGCAAGTATTCTTATGTAGGGAGTACCAAGCTTTTTTGCAAGCTCAACGTACTGCTTTATTTCGTCGAGATTTTCTTCTATTTTATCAAAATCTTTAAGAGCGCATCCTGTTGAAAGACATGGAATCTCAAGATGGAGCTTCTTTAAAGTAGCTATTGTCTCATCTATTTTTTTGTCGGAGAAGGGCGGAGTCTTTACTGCAAAAATATCGTTGCCCAAACCTCTTATTTCAATACCGTCAAAATCGGTATCTTTTGCCATGGAATATATGTCTGCCCAGCTGTATTCGGGGCAGGCAAGCGTCGAAAACGCAATTTTCATTAGCGGAAACCTCCGTAGTTTATCAAATACCGACTTATTTTATCAGATAAATATGGATAAACTGTGACATAAACGCCGATTTTATTAAAGTGGAAATGTTGTAACATCTTGTACAATATTTTGTAAAAATAATTAGGATTCGAGAGACGCTGTTTAATATTTGAAACATTTATGAATTTAATGGTTTTCCTCTTGACAAATGCTATTTTTATGGTATAATATCTGCGTGTCAAGATGTTCAACTTTACACGGGCAAATTTACGATAGAACGGAGAGAAGAAAAATGGATACTTCTTCAGGAAACGACAGAGCAAGGATCGCGCTGCTTCTTGACTGTTACGGCAAAATGCTCACTGACAAACAGTATACTGCGATGGATCTGTATTTCCAGGAGGACTTCACCCTCTCTGAAATATCCGAACAGACCGGTATAACCCGTCAGGGCGTATGGGATAATATCAGACGCGGCGAAAAGCAGCTTATAGAAATGGAAGAGCGTCTCCATCACGTTGATAAGTTCAGCGAGATAAAGGAAGGTATTTCTTCTGCATATGCTTCCGCTATAGAGCTGAGAGAATATGCGAAGACCAAGTTCTTCCCCGCAGATCTTATAAAGCAGCTTGACGAAATGATAGAAACATTTAAGAAGATAGTCGATTAGGAGTTACGATATGGCATTTGAAAGCCTTTCGGATAAGCTCAATTCAATATTTAAGCGCCTTAAGTCCAAAGGTAAGCTTACCGAACCCGATATAAAAGAGGTTATGCGTGAGATACGTATAGCGCTTCTGGGTGCGGACGTTAACTATAAGGTAGTTAAGGAATTTGTTGCCAAGGTCAGCGAGAAAGCTCTTGGCGAAGCGGTGCTTGAAAGTCTTACTCCTGCCCAGCAGGTAATTAAGATAGTAAACGAAGAGCTCACAGCTATGATGGGCGGCAAAAACGACCGTATTAAAATGGCGTCAAAGCCTCCCACGGTAATAATGCTTTGCGGCCTTCAGGGTGCAGGTAAAACCACCCATTGCGCAAAGCTGGCTCTTTACTTTAAGAATATGAACAGGCGCCCTCTTTTGGTTGCTTGTGACATATACAGACCTGCCGCCATTCTTCAGTTGCAGGTGTTGGGAGAGAAGATAGGGGTTCCTGTCTTTACTCAGCCCGAGGGCACTAAGCCCGTCGATATAGCCAAAAGGGCGATAGCCGAGGCGAAAGACCACGGTTACGATATGGTATTTCTCGATACTGCGGGCCGTCTTCATATAGACGAAGTCCATATGCAGGAGCTTAAGGATATCCAGTCCGCCGTTGATCCCGATGAGATCCTTCTTACAATAGATGCTATGACGGGTCAGGACGCAGTAAACGTTGCAAAAAGCTTCAACGATCTTTTGGATATAACCGGTGTAATTCTTACCAAAATGGACGGCGATACCCGTGGT
>JAZRLW010000072.1:0-20836 GCA_045647025.1 Eubacteriales bacterium | reverse complement strand
CAGCAAGTTCCCAGATCTTACCAATGGGATCCTTGAAAGCGCCGTCGCCGTATACCATAACCTCAACGGTTTTGCCGGTAGCGGCCTTTATTCTTGCCTGAATATCCTCAACAAGAGGCTGGCAGTCACGGGGGAAGAGCTTAACCTGGTCGTCAGTAGCCTTATTGGAGCCGAGAAGACCGTACTCTTTATTGTAACCGCTGCCGTTTACGGGAGCGTTGAGTATTTCATCAAGACCGTATACGATTTCTGCCCCTGCGGCCTTAAGCAAACGCTTGGTTCTTGCACGGGTATGAATATCGCAAGGAAGAACGTTCTTGGTATAAGCAAGAATTGCTCTGGGGTCGTTAGCAAAAATTATTTCGCACTCTGCGCCCGCTTCCTTAACAAGTCCTTCATAATATTCAACGTAGTCAACACCTGTAAAGGGATGCTTTACGTAGCCGAAAAGCTCACGGTATTTTTTGGTATCGAGAACGTCCTTGTAGGGGTCGATTCCGTGTTCGTCAAGCATATCGAGGCTTACAAGATGATTGCCCACCTCATCGGAAGGATAAGAGAGCATAAGAACTACCTTCTTTGCGCCCTTTGCAATACCGCGGAGACAAACGGAGAATCTGTTACGGCTGAGAATGGGGAAAATAACGCCCACAGTCTCACCGCCAAACTTTGCCTTAACGTCTGCGGCAATATCATCGGTTGTAGCGTAGTTGCCCTGTGCTCTGGCTACGATAGCCTCGGTCATTGCAACGATGTCGCGGTCACGAACGGCAAAGCCGTCATCCTTCGCGGCTTCAAGAACAGAAGAGGTAACTATCTCTGCAAGATTATCACCGCTACGAATAATGGGGGCGCGAACGCCTCTGGAAACTGTACCGACCATACGGCTCATAAATACATTACTCCTTTATTTGCGCCAAGGCGCAAAAATATATCATAAATCACAACTAATAGTATACCACAAAACAATGGATTTGTAAATAGATTTTTCTTCAAGTATGTTTCAAAAATGCAAAATATATTAGACTAAAATGCTATAATTTTCACAATTTCTTATTCGGTAGCATATAATCATAAAAGGAATGAGGTGTTCACATGTTTATATCTTCAAACTTTGAAAGATTTATCAGTAAAAGGCCCGACGGGTGGGCAATAATAAAGGGAAGCGTCGATCACCCCAACATTGAAGGCAACGTCCGTTTTTTTCAAAGCGATTACGGGACTTTAGTGGTTACTGAGGTCAAGGGACTCCCCAAGGGCAGCTCCCCCTGCAAAAGCCCGATTTTTGCTTATCATATCCACGAAAAAGGAAATTGCCAAGGCAACTCCGACGATCCATTTGCCGAGGTAGGAGTCCACTATAACCCTCACGGATGCCCTCACCCCTACCATGCGGGAGATATGCCTCCCCTCTTGGGTGCGGACGGCTATGCATTCAGTACTTTTTTGACAAACAGATTTACCGTAAAGGAGATAATCGGCAGAGCGGTTATTATTCACGCATCCCCCGACGATTTTACCACCCAGCCCTCTGGCAACGCCGGCAAAAAGATAGCCTGCGGAAAAATTATGGAAGCATAAAAAGCGGCTCATAAGAGCCGTTTTTTATTCATTTCTATTTATTTTCTTCTTCTACGGCCTTTTCAATAGCAGCTATACGCTCGCTGAGAGGAGGATGACTGTACTCAAGCACTACCAAGGACTTTGCGGGAGCAAGGTGAGCGAAGTTTTCCTTTGCAAGCATCTTAAGGCCGGTAATAAGGGCCTTTCCGTAGCCTTCCTTAACTGCCTGACGGTCAGCTCTGTACTCGGCGTGACGGCTGCGGGCATTCATTATCATACCCGAAAGAGGCTGAACTATACTCAGGCCTATACCGAGAAGGATATATCCAAAGCCGTAGTTTACGCTCTCAAATCCAAAAGCGGTGTGAAGCTCGGGAGTTCTTACGGCAAACCAAACAACAACAGCCATAAGGAGAAGGTTGCCAAGATTCATTATCTGACCCTTCAGCACGTCCTTATGCAGACCATGGCCAAGCTCGTGGGCAAATACGCCGCAGATCTCGTCGGGCGTCATGGCGTTTACAAGGTTATCGTAAAGCACTATGGTCTTGAGCTTTCCAAAACCTGTAAAGTAGGCGTTAAGCTTGGTGGTACGACGGGATGCGTCCATAACCTCAATGGCCTTTACCTGATAGCCATGCTTTGTGAGGAGCGCCATAAGTCTGTCCTTAAGCTCGCCCTCTTCAAGGGGAACGAACTTATTACCAAGACGACTGAATATGGGATAAAGGAATGCTATTACAAGTGTTATACAGAATACGGCAGCGGCGAAAAGAATGATCATCCAGTCGCCCATAGCCAGATGTATAAGAGCCAACAGACAAGCAAGGCCTACGGCAAGGATAAGCTCGATAATAAAGCCTCTTATCTGGTCGGTAACGAAGGTCTTTACAGTAGAACGGTTAAATCCGTATTTCTGCTCAATAACCATTGTATCAAAATAATTGAGCCAAACGTTTATAAGGGTGCTGACGAGGATATCAAACAGGATAACAACTATAAGCTGACCGTAGATTCCGCCCCCAAAGAGAGAAGCAACAGCGGCGTGAACGTTAAAGGCAAGAAGCAGTACCATTGCCACGTAGGAAATCACAGTGGATATCATGGTCAGACGGCACTTGTCCGCGGTGTAAGACTTCCACTTCTTATAGGTTTCGGCATCGTAAACGTCGGCAACGTTTGCGGGTGTGGGATTGTTGGCAGAACGGCGCTGAACGAAGTTCAAAACCAGTCTATACAAATGTCCCAGAGTAAGCAGGACTAATACGATAATTTTCCATTCCATAAAAAAAACAACTCCTTTATGTTCATATCCATATTATACCATAAACATTGTTACATTTCAACACATAAAAAATGTTCTTCGGTCGATTTCGACCGAAGAACTCTTTTTTTACTTATGCAAGGAGATTTCTTTCAGTTTCGGGGTCAAAGAAGTGCATTACCTTGCCCTCGAAGGTTACGTAAATGGTTGCGCCATAAACGAGAGAATTACGTTCCTCGTCGGTGAGGGAAATGGTGGGAATACGGACGATAAGCTTATCGCCGTTTTCTTCAACCACGTGGAGGTGAAGTTCACTACCCATCATTTCGTTTACTTCTACCTTGCAAGGAATAGCCTCTGCATCTTCCTTGTGGGAGAGAACGAAGTGCTCGGGACGTACGCCGAGAATAATTTCTCTTGCCTCAACGCCCTTATCCTTGAGCATTTCGGCCTTTTTGCCGTCAACCTCTATCTTTGCACCGTAGGGAGTTACGTAGTACTTGCCGTCCTCAACTATAAGGTTGGTCTTAAAGGTATTCATCTTGGGAGCACCTATGAACTCGGCAACGAAAAGGTTGTCGGGCATATCGAATACCTGAGCGGGGGTGCCTACCTGCTGGATAAAGCCGTCCTTCATTATTACTATACGGTCGCCAAGGGTCATAGCCTCGGTCTGGTCGTGGGTAACGTAAACGAAGGTGGTATCTATCTTCTGACGGAGCAGAATTATTTCGGCTCTCATCTGATTACGGAGCTTTGCGTCAAGGTTGGAAAGAGGTTCGTCCATAAGGAAAACCTTACTGTCACGTACCATAGCGCGGCCGATAGCAACTCTCTGACGCTGACCGCCGGAGAGAGCGCGGGGCTTTCTGGTGAGGTACTCGGTAATACCGAGAATCTCTGCAGCCTTGGTTACCTTTTCATAAACCTCATCCTGAGGTCTCTTCTTAAGACGAAGGCTGAAGGCCATATTTTCAAATACCGTAAGGTGGGGATAAAGAGCGTAGTTCTGGAATACCATTGCCACGTCTCTGTCACGGGGCTGAAGGTCGTTTACAACAACGCCGTCAATCTCAATGGTACCGCCCGAAATCTCTTCAAGACCCGCTATCATACGGAGAGTTGTGGATTTGCCGCAACCAGAAGGGCCTACGAAAACTATAAATTCTTTATCGGCAATATCAAGGTTGAAATCATCTACCGCAACCGTGTCCTTGCCGTATACTTTCTTAACGTTTGTTAACTTAACTGTTGCCATATATATTTCTCCTCCAATATTATCCTTTTACCGCGCCGCCGGTAACACCCTCAACGTAATACTTCTGTAATGCGAGGAATACGGCGACGACGGGAATTGCAACTATAACGCCTGCGGCACAGAACATGGTGTAGTTATCGTTTACCATGGTTCTTGAAAGCCACTCAAACATACCTACCGCAACGCTCATACCCGCGCTGTTTTCGTGGATAAGGTAGCTTGCAAGCATAAAGTCGCCCCAGGGAGCCATAAAGCCCATAAGAACGGTGTATATAACGATAGGCTTTGAGAGAGGAAGGATAACCTTGTGGAACACCTGGAATCTGGTGGCGCCGTCAACTCTTGCCGCCTCGTCAAGGCTCTTGGGAATGGTATCAAAGAAGCCCTTGGATACGTAATATCCCATACCGCTACTTGCACAGTATACGATAATAAGACCAATAGGAGCCATGCTCATAGTAAGGCCTAAATCGGCAAACACCTTGTAAATAAGGATCATGGTAAGGAAGCCGGGGAACATTCCCAGAATGAGCATAAAGTTCATAAGTCCCTTTCTGCCCTTAAAGCGAAGACGGGAAAGAACGTAGCTCATTGTAAGAACGAAGACAGTCTGAAGCACGGCGGTACAAACGCCCATAAAACCGGTATTCAAGAACCATCTCATAAAGTCGGTTTCGTTAAAAAGTCTTTGATAATTGTCAAACCCAAACTCTTTGGGCCAGAGGTAGCTTACCTGTCCGGTATACTCAACCCTGAAGGATTCAAGCACTATACCGAAGAAGGGAAAGAGCCAAATAACAGTGACTGCCGCAAGGATAAGGTAAACGACGAGATTACTCAATCTTCTGCTGGCCTTTGCTCCCAGACCTGTCTTTTTTATAGACTTTGTTTCTGTTTTTTTCATCATCTGTAATCCTCCTCATTTTTAGTTGACGGGATCACGTTGTAAACTATGAGGGACAGCACAGCAACGACTATAAACACCAAAATACCTATAATCGAAGCACTGTAATACTTACTTTCGGCACTGTTAAGAGTCATCTTATACAGCCAGGTTATGAGAAGGTCAGTGTAGGTAACCGAAACGCCGCCCGCCGTACCTATCTCGGTATTTATAAGCTGGTTATTCTGGGTCAGCAGGTAGATAACGTTGAAGTTATTAAGATTACCTACGAAGCTGGTAAGCAGGTAGGGGCCCATAACGAACATCATATAGGGCAGGGTTATCTTGGTGTACTGCTGGAAGGAGCTGGCGCCGTCAATACGGGAGGACTCGTAAAGGTCCTGAGGAATATTCATAAGAATACCCGTAGCCATAAGCATAATATAGGGAATACCAACCCAGATATTAAGAACTATAAGTAGTATCTTTGCAGATACGGGGTTCTGCCAGAGTGACTGCTGATTTGCATCAATCATCGCCTGAGGAAGGAAATTCCACTGAAGAAGAAGCTTACCTATAATACCGGTAGCATCAAAAAGCTTTGCAACGTAAAGGAGGGATACAAACTGGGGAATTGCTATGGTCATTACCAATGCTGTTCTCCAGAATTTCTTTATCCTTATCCCCTTCTTGTTTATCATTATTGCCACGAACATACCAAGGAAGTAGTTTGTGAAGGTAGCAAAGAATGCCCACATAAGGGTCCAGGCAAGTATTTCGCCAAAGGCAAGACCCAGGCCACCCTTCCCGAAGTCGAGAAGGTCATTAAAGTTTTCAAGACCTACCCAGCTGAAGAGATTTGAATATCCGTCATGTGCGGCGTCGTAGCTGGTGAAGGCTATAAGAACCATGTATATAATGGGAAGAACGGTAAAAGCAAGAATACCTGCAAGAGGAAGAGAAAGAAGAGTCTTGTGGAACTGGTCGTCAAGGAGAGATTTCATATCGTCCTTGCCACTCTTTATCTTCTTGCCCTGAACCGTAATATCCATACAGATACGGCACTGCTTTACCTGTAATCTCCAAGTCCAAATAAAGGCAATAATGAATATAATGGTCAGAAGTCCGTAAAGAAGAACCTTTACAGAGTCATCGCCGGGAACCCATACATCGGTATCGTAGATGGCGTTGTATTGGAAGCCACCCTGAACTGTACCGATTGTTGCCCCGGTATTGAACCAGTTGCCCTTTGAAAGCCAATAAAGGCCGCCGCTGGGAACGAACATATATCCGAAGAAAATTATTTCAAACAAAAGGAATAAGATACCGCGAAGTATCTGTCCGTAATATAAATTACCGAAGCCGAAGATAAAGAATGAAGTCTTAACTGCCCAGTTACCCTTATAGAAGGTGCGACCTATATCGCAAAACTCGTTCTTTATTGCCAGTCCGCAATTCTTGAAAAGCTCCAGGATTTTCACGCCCACGCCCTTAAACCAACCGGGAATGGCGAAGAAAAACAGCTTAAGCTTGTATAATAAGGCTTCGAATTTATTAAGCTTTAAATATTCGAGATCACTTAATTTTTTCATACGCTTAAAACCAACTCCTTTTCAGAATTAGGAAGGCATTGTTAGTCGTTACACAAAAGACACCTTCTTGTATATCGGCTAACAATGCCTTTTCTGTAAGAGAGGGGGAGCCGTTGAGCTCCCCCTGACCTCATAAATTAGATTTTATTCAACGGGAATAAGGGTAACGGTACCGCCCTGAGCGCCATCCCAAACGAGCTGAACCTTGTAGTTACCGTCAGCTTCAACAACGATGTTAGCGCCGTTGAATTCAACGCCGAAGTTAACGTCCCAAGAAGCGCCCTGTCTTACCTTGAATTCTTCGCCTGCTTTAAGGGTGAGAACATCAGAGGTGTAGGTGCCTGCGGGTTCTTCAGTCATGGGGAAGTCGGTATCCCAAGAAGTGCCGCAAATGCCGCCGATAACGCCCCAAGCGTTCTTCTGTTCATCAGTCATGGAGAGAACGCCGGTGATAGCAGCAGTGTATTCGTCAAGAGCAGTCTGGAGATCAGCTTCGGAGGTAGCAGCCTTAGCATCTGCGCCAAGAACCTTAGCTATATCCCACCAAGAACCGTGGATCTGACCCTGGGGAATACCATATTCGCCCTGCTTAGCAAGAGCTGCGAGGGAGATGTTGGACTGAACGGCTTCAGAAGCCTGAGCAGCCTTGTTGGAGGGACCCCACTGGAACTGGTTGTATCTCTGGAGCTGGCACTCTTCATTGGTGAGGTACTGAGCAAGGAGAGAAAGAACAGCGGCTCTCTTAGCATCAGCCTGGGGCTTAACACCCATAAGCTTGTTGCCGGTGTAGGAACCGAGGTGATAGGACTGACCGTCTACTTCGAAGGAAGGAAGATCGGTAGCACCGAGGTTTTCGCCGAAATGTTCTGCAGCAGCGTTAGCAGCCCAGATACCGGTGATAACTACGCCCGCATCGGTGAAGATGTCAGCGTTAGAGTCGTATGCGGGGGACTTGGCAAGCTTTTCCATACCCTTCATAGCGGCAAGACCAGCTGCAGAGTTGAAGGTATCGTCAACTGCATTGAAGTTACCTTCTGCGTCCATAGTCCAGTTGGAGTGACAACCGGTAGCGAAGAAGAAGGAAGCGGTGTACCAAGCGTTTTCGAGAGCGTAACGGAACTTAACGTTGTTAGCTTCGCAAGCAGCGATGATCTTTTCGAGGCTTTCAGCATCTTCAGCGGAGATGATGCTGGTATCGTAGTACATGTAGTAACCATTATCGCTGGTCATGGGGTAAGCGTAGAGAGTACCTGCAACGGTACCTGCAGCTACGGAACCTGCGTCGTTGTTGGTCTTGATGGTTTCAGCAGCAGCCTTACCGGGAGCGGCAAGAGCAGCAGCCTGTACAAGGCGGGCAAGCTGGTCCTGAGCAAAGCAGTAGATGTCAGGAGCGGTAGCAACGTCAGCAACTACCTTGGAGCCTGCGTCGGCTTCGGTAACGCCTTCGATCTGAGCGTTAATAACGATGCCGGGGTTAGCTTCTTCAAAGGCGTCGATCTGAGTCTGGAACAGATCAGAAACGCCAGCGATTTCGGAAACCCACATGGTGATATCATAAGTACCTGCGAGATCCGCAGAGGGATTATTCTGTTCGCCGCCCTGATCGGGGGTATCTACGGGTGCGTTTACACAAGCAGCCATAGAAAGAACCATAACAGCAGACAGAATGAGAGCGAGAAGTTTTCTCATTTTCATAGAAGTAGATCCTCCTAAAATATTTTTGTATGATTTAGATCACACATTTTTTGCGTGCAGTTAATTATAATATATTTTTTATCTTTTGTCAATAAGTTTGCACGATTTTATGTCAGATTTGACAATTTTGTTAAAAAGTTTTAATAATCATACGACGAAGGGGTATTTAGTTTCTTATTCGTCACACCTTATATTTGTCAAAAGCGGGAAGTTTCTGTCCTTCATAGTCGAAAAGGCACTGATTTGCCCACTCGTTAGCGGTAGATTTGCCCTCTTCGCCTATATATTTCTGACCTTCCTCGGATGCCCAGCATATTCCTTCACCGGGGAGCCATATGGGTTCCCAATAAAAGATTCCGTCAATATTATTCTCTTTAGCCTTATTAAGAAAATCCTCAATAAATCTTGATTGTCCCTCCGGCGTGAGAGGATATTTTTCGGTAAATCCGGGAACGTAGGCCCTTTCGGAGTCTATTACAAGTCTCTTTGCCTCTCCGCCCAGATTGTAAGCCTCGGTGGTAAAGCCGTACCCAAGCTCCGCTATCATTATATCCTTACCGAAACGGCGGCAATCATTGAGATTATCGAAAAGTTCCTCGGGAGTTCCGTGCCAATAGGGATAATAGGAAGCGGCTATAATATCGTAGTCGATTTTCGCCTCCTCCATTTTGGTAAAGAACTCCTGATAAACGGCCTTATCGTTGCTCCTTTCAAGGTGAAGGATTATCTTTGCAGAGGGAAGAACCTCACGGCAGGCCCTACAGCCCGCGTCTACAAGGCGGCAGAAGTTTTCGTAATTCCCCCTCTTCCCCGTGGAATCCTCAAGCTTACCCAAGGGCCAGAGCATGCCGTTTGTTATCTCGTTGCCAACCTGAATATATTCGGGAGCTACCCCCTCTTTAAGGGCAGTATTAAGGCACTCCGCGGTGAAGGTATACACGGCAGAGGCCATTTTGTCAATGCCGTAACCCATCCAGGCCTTGGGAATAAACTGCTTTCCCGGGTCTGCCCAAAAATCGCTGTAATGAAGGTCCATCATAAGGCGGTAGCCCTTACCCTTGGCAAGACGGCCCAATTTAATATAGTTGTCAATATTGCAGGTTCCACCAAGATAGGGGTGGCCGTCTGTATCGTAGGGGTTATTCCAAACCCTTATGCGCATACAGTCAACGCCGTTTTTCCTGAACTCGTCCAGAGGGTCTACCCTTTTATCTCCGTCAAAGAATTTTGCGCCCTTCTCAAGCTCCTCAAGATAGGTGGAAGTGTCAATACCCAGTATCATTGTTCTCCTCCTTTATGGGGAGCAAATTTTATGGGCTCGTTATCCTCGCCAAAGTCTACTACTCTCATTTTCATGGCACGGTAGCGGTATCTGGCCGCCTCGTTAAGACGGAGAACGTCGGCTTCCGTACCCGAAAAGCTGCATCTTAAACAATAGTACTCTTTCTTATTTTCATCAAAGAACATATCAATGTCAATATCCCTCATAAAGCAGGAAGGACATCTGAAATTCAGTTTGCCTTTTGTAGACTGAGCCATGTAGTTACGCCTCCTTCGGTAACGGTTTTTCTTAATGCCACGCGGTATACGGGAGAGAAGGCTATGCCTTCTTCCGCCACGGCCTCATCGTTGTCGCCACCCATTTCAACGGCGGTAAGAACGTCGGGGATATTTGCGTAGACCTTTTGGGCATTGGCCTTGGTTATCTTTCTGCCAAGGTAAGAGAACTGCATCTCTTCCCCGTCGGCACCAAGGGTCAACTTGCTCATATCAGCCTGATACTCGGTGGTACCGAAGCCGCCTGTAAGGTATTCCTCAAAGGTAACCGCCTCGCCGCCTATATCGTTAAGAATACGGCGCTCGGTTATTATCTTTCCTTCACCATCCAAAATGGTGAATACAGACTGTATCTCAATATCAAGCCCACCCAGATTAAGGGTAACGGGGTCTGCAGTAAGACGGACGCCACCCTCTATTCTCTCATATCTTGCCATTGTACGGCAAAGGCAGAGATCGGTACTCTCCCCTTTACAGGTAACCTTACAGGAACGTATAGTACCTGCTCCGGCATAGTGGGTAAAGTATCCTGCGCGGTAGTTTATTTGTATAAGGTAGGGATAGGAGGCGTCGTAAACGTTCTCTGTACCTATACCCGTTCTTTGAGGTATCTTGGCAACGTAGGGACGAAGATCTATCATAGCACCGCCCTGATTAAAGTCAAAGCAGGTTCTCATGGTTGGGTCTGCATACCAGAAATACTGCTTGTTACTGCCGTAAAGTATGTCCTTCCAAAGGGCACACTCTCCCCTGTTATAGTCCTTGTGGGTACTACGGTAATAGTCGGCAAACTCGCTCATGGTCATATCAAGGAGCTTACCCTCTGCCTTCAGCTTGCCGTAGTATTTCATACCGTCATCGTAGGACTTTGCAAGAAGCTCATAGGGGGCCTCCCAACGTCCGCGGCGGTTGAGCCAGCCGGGGCCGACAAACATCATATTATAGCAGAAGCCGTCGTTGTACTTTGCAAGGTGGCGGTACTGGTCTATAAGGTTGTACAGATAGGGGTACTCATATTCCCCGTCCTGGTTATAATATATCATTCCTCGGAGGACGTTCTGAGGATGGGTGCCGAAGTTTGAACCGTTACCGTCAAAGCAGGCCATAAGGTCGCGGGAAAGATGAGGTATGGCAACAATGCCCGAATCGTCCTCTTCATTGGCGGCGGGACAATGGGAATTGACCTTGGAGGGAATCCAGGGATTCCAGGGGCCGCCGTCCATAAAGGTGTACCAGGAGTTGTTGCAGGTATGGTAGGCCTTGGGGCCCTCCTCCCAGCAGGTTGCCACGGCACACTTAACAGAAGGATAGTTTTTCTTGATATAATTTATGGTGTAAGCATCGAGAAAATAACTTCCCGTAGATTCGGGGTAGAAACCGAACTTGTCGTAAAACTTCCCGAATACGTCGTCGATTATCTCCTCTTTTGTCTTGTCATCAAACATCCATATACAGAAGTCCTCGGTCTTATACTTGGCCTTAAACTCGGGACAAGGCAAGCCCAAAAGGGACAGACCTATCTCGTCGCCGTACTTTTCATGATGCTCCTTTGCCATATCCACAATGACGTCGGAGAAAAGGGATGCATATGTTATCTGAATGGTGGTCTTAAGCCCGTATTTATGGGCACAATGTTGCTGAAACTTGAATATCTCAAGGGATTCGTCACGGACACCATCGCTTTTACCGAGAGCCTTTTCAGCATACTCGGGAGAAAGCTCGGGACGGTGTATTATGTTGGTAATAAGCTTGTTTTCCATTAAATTCCTCCATTTATTCTACTATAACGCTGGTCTGGGGGCCAAGAGTAAGGACTGTGCCTTCAAGCTTTGCAGTACCCACGCCTATAACGTCGCAAAGCTTGGTAAAGGTATAGCCATCAAGTCCCTTGCACTCTGCAAGGTCAAAAGACAGCTCCTCGGTAGAGGTGTTGTGGAAGATACCCAGGCCTTTGCCCTCATATTCAACCAGAAATCCCCCAAGATTCTTGTGTCCGCCCGACAAAGCCTTATAATGGCCTCTGGCAATGGCGGGATACTTGTGGCGAATAGCTATAAGCTTACAGTAGTAGTTATAAAGGCTGTTTTCGTCCTCAACCTGTTCGGCTACGGTGGTGGTTATCTGCTTATTTTGGGGATAGGTAGAGCCTATGGGGTCTCTGATGAGGTCATCGTCACCCCAAAGCATAGCCAGACGGCGGTTAGCATCGGTGCTTTCACTTCCGCGAGACCCTCTCAGACCTATCTCCTCACCGTAATAGATAAAGGGTGAGCCGGGGCTGAGGAGGTAGAGATTTGCCGCCATACGCATATTGTTTTCGGTAACGAATGCGCCCGCAATTCTGTCCATATCATGGTTCGTAAGGAAGGACATCGCCATACCCTCGGGATATTTTTCAAGAATCTTATTCTGATATGACTCAACGTATCCGGTAAAGTTAGACAAGGACGAGCCCTTAGCCGCCTTTGCGGCAACACCCTCGGCCTGGGACATGGCAAAGTTAAAGCAGTTAAGCCCTGCGGTGTAATAGGAAAGAATTTCGGTCTCACCCGACCAGCACTCCCCTACGCAATAAATATCGGGCTTGATGGCGCGAAGCTCCTCCATATACCATTTCCAAAATTCCACCGATTTATCAGTATTTCCGTAATAAATATATTTTACAGCGTCAAATCGGAACCCGTCAATTCCCAAATCAAGGTAGTATTTTGCAATATCCAAAACCTCTTCCTTGACCTTGGGGTTATCAAAGTTAAGCTCGGGCATATTCCCTGAGAAATTACACTCAAACCAACAATCCACGCCCGCTATTTTCTGATATGTGACTCCCCCTTCTTTTTCGGCGGTGGTCACGCAGGTATAATAATCATAGTAGGGATTTTCAGTATCACCCTTCATTCTGGCTTCCTTAAAGGCGGTAAACCAAGGGTGGGAGCTTGAGGTGTGGTTTATAACAAGGTCAAGGATAAGCTTTACGTTCCTTTCCTTGCAAAGGGCGATAAGCTCCTTCAGATCCTCATCTGTACCAAACCGCCAGTCCACCGAATAATAATCGGACACGTCGTATTTATGGTATGAGGGAGAGGAGAATATGGGCGAGAGCCATATTCCCTGAATACCCAGACTCTTGCCTGAGTTTATATTGCCGTCGTTGAGGTAGTCGAAGCGGTTAATAATACCCCTTATATCCCCTATTCCGTCATTGCTTGAATCGGAAAAGGAGCCCACGAATATCTGGTAAAAGGTGCGGTGGTTATCCGCCACGGGGTCAACCTGAGGCTGGGGCTCTTTTTCACAGCCCGACAGCAAAGAAGAAGCTAATATCATAATAGCCACCAGTGTTAAAGAGATTCTTTTTATCATTATTAATTCCTTTATTCATTCACGGAGTTAAGCATAGCGTCGTCGATCTTTCCCCAGGCGTTGGGGCCGCCGCATTTAACGTAAATACCCACGGTTATAACGTCGCCTTCCGTATATTCAATATTGTTGATTTTAGCCGTGTGCCATTCGTTATAAACGGTTATAAGGGTGTCGGCTCGGTAAACTATCTCTCCGTTAATTTTAACATAGGCGTAGATTTCGGTTTCACCGCCGTCGCCGCCCATAAGGGAGATGGAGTAATTATACTTACCCGTTTTGAGGTTTTTTACCTCCTGCTCAAGGGTAAATTCAACAACGTCCTTGTCTGCACCCCAGAAATGGTAGTGGAGGTTTCCTGTAAGGGAGTCGGTAACCTTGTCCTCCACCTTAAGCTCGTCAAAGCTCTTTAAGGGCGTAGCAGTCCAACCCTTTTCCCCCTCCTCAAAGCTCCAGTTTTCAAGGTAGTTATACTCAACCATTGAAATGTAGCAGGTGGCCTCCATTCCGTCAGCCGTACCCTTAACGGTGTATTTTGCAACGCCGCCATTCTTCATGGCCTCTATATTAACGTTATGCCACTCAACTGCAACCTCCTGCTTTGAGTTATCAAGCATTACTGCGTTTACCTTTTGGGGAAGAGCTATCACGCCGTTAAGGTCTATAATGAGATTTACGTCCTCTATGGCGTCGGCTCTGTTTTCAATCTCGTTACCCTCTCTTACAAGAGCGAACACCTTGAGAGCCTCGGTGACCTTACCCTCCGAATCAAAGAAGGCCTGGTTGTCCACGGCACATCCACCGTACCATTTGCCCGCATCATCAGGGTCGTACTCTGCGGCATAGGAAGCGGCCCAGCCAGAGCCGTACTTTTCCCAAAGAGCGAGGTTTTCTTCATAGCTTTCGTCCCCTGCGGATATCCAGGTACCTTCCCAATAGAACACGCCAATGCCGTTGACGGTCTTATTTACCACCGTGTCAATAACGTTTCTTACAAGATTGGCTTGTCCTTGAAGTGTAAAGGGATAATCCTTAACAATACCTCCACCGTCACCAATGGTGTTACCGTAAAAGTCGCTGTCCTCGGCAGTAAAGGCATAGGAGGTTTCCCCTACCATAACCTTCTTTCCATAGGTGTTTGCAATATCGGAAAGGACGGTTGCAAGGTTGTCCAGCGTGCCGTGCCAGAAGGGATAGTAAGAGGACACGAACACATCGTAATCAACGCCGTAATATTCAAGATTTTTTCCGTAGCTAACGTAATTTGTGACCTTTTCGGGGTTGGCGAAATGCACCGCAACGAGGGCGTTGGGACAGACCTCTCTAACCGCTTTTGCCCCTGCGGACATAAGCTGGGTTATCCTCTTCCATCCACCCAGGGCGGAGCTTGTCTCACCTGCCATGGCGCCGTTGGTTTCGTTGCCTATCTGCACCATACCAACGTCCACGCCTGCGGCCACTAATTTCTCAAGGCATTCCTTGGTATATGTGTAAAGTGCTTCAGCTTTACTCTCTATATTCATACCCTTCCAGGCCTTGGGAACCATCTGCTTTGCAGGGTCTGCCCAGAAGTCGCTGTAATGGAAGTTCACCAGCAGCTTCATTCCGTATTCTGTAGCACGTTTGCCTATGGCTATGGCATTGTCAATATCACAGTTGCCTCCGCCGTAGCCGTTGCCGTCAGAATCAAATGGGTCGTTCCATATACGGACTCGGATGTAGTTTATGCCGTTTTGGGCAAGTATCTCGTACACGTCCTTTTCGGTACCGTCGTAATCGTAATACTTTACCCCTCCCGCCTCAAGGGATGGAACGCAGGAAGCGTCCATACCCATAATGAAGTCCTCGGGAAGATTCTCCACCTTTTCAACGAAAAGGGTATCGGAAGTAACCTTTACCTTAAGGTCGTGGGGACGCCAGTCTGCGTTTATCTCACGGCCTCCGCAGGCTGTCAGCAAAAGACTGGCAGCCAGTAGAGTGAGGGTTAAAGCAATATAAGTCTTAAATTTTTTCATAATCGTTATCCTACAATCTCGTCATTAACGTAGACTCTTACGCTAATGCTTTCTGCGGTTATGCTACCGCTTTCGCGGGCTATAACGGTGGCCCCTGCGGTATTACCATCGGCAATAAGATTCCACTCACCCTCAATAGTAGCGGGAAGGTTTGTTCTGTGGGGATTTATTATCACCAAAGCTTTGCCCCCATTACCGTCGTCAAAGAGTATCTCAACTATTCCACTGCCATGCTCGGTATAGGTTATCTCCGTATTGACGTCGGCAAAGATGCCGAAGGTCTTTCGCATCTCAATAAGTCCCTTGTAGTAGAGCATTGTATTGTACTGGCGGGTGCCCTCATTGAGCACAGACCAATCTATATTGTTCACCTCGTCGGAGGACTTGTAGCTATTCTCGTCGCCATCCTTTGTGCGGAGCATTTCTTCTCCCGCCTGCCAGAAGGGAGTGCCCTTGGATATCATAATAATGGTGGCACCCAAATTGTTCATTGCGTTTCTCTCATCCTCGGTGCTGTTGGGGGCGGAGAGAAGGAGTTTATCCCAAAGAGTATTGTTATCATGGGCGCTCATGTAATTAATGACCATGGAGTTTTCCACCGTCCAGCCCTTGCCTACACCCACGCCGCCGCGGATACCGAATATAACCTTGGAGAGGTTAAGGCTGTTGGGAGAGCCGTTAATATAACCCTGTGCCGCCTTATCAAACACGCTACCCTTAAGGCCGTCGCGGATAACGTCGTTAAATACCGCTATTCCACCTATGGCATCATCTGTGGGAACTATCTTGCTTATCTGGGTCTGGTTTGCCTGTGCGCTTCCGTCAATAGTGGCACCCATGGTCCAGCCCTCGCCGTAAATAATGGCCTTGGGGTCTACGGTATGAACGGCCTTTTCTATTTCCTGCATGGTCTCAAGATCGTGAAGACCCATAAGGTCAAATCTAAAACCGTCAAGGTCGTATTCCTCGAGCCAGTAAGAAACGGAATCCACCATAAACTTACCGAACATATATCTTTCAGAGGCGGTATCATTACCGCAACCGCTGGCAGAGGAGTTAGCGCCCGATGCGGTGTATCTGTAATAGTAGTAAGGAACTATCTTATTAAATGAGCTGTTGGCATCGAATGTATGGTTATACACCACGTCCATTACCACGCTAAGACCTGCCTCGTGGAGAGCCATAACCATCTGCTTAAATTCTTTTATCCTCACCTCGCCGTGGTAGGGGTCGGTGGAATAACTTCCCTCGGGAACGTTATAGTTCTCGGGATCGTAGCCCCAGTTAAACTGAGTATCGGGAGATTTCTCATCGACGGAGGCGTAATCGTATACGGGCAAAAGATGAATATGAGTAACGCCCAGGTTTTTGAGATAATCAATACCCACGGGCTGACCGTATTCATTTACAAGCCCGGTCTCGGTAAAGGCAAGATACTTACCCTTATATTGAGAATCTTCTATCTTGTTAGAGAAGTCTCTTACATGTACTTCCCATATGATTGCATCGGAATAGGAAGAAATTGGCGACTCAAATTCTGCCTCATTCCACCCCTCGGGGTCGGTAAGAGAAAGGTCGACAACCATACCTCTGTCACCGTTAACGCCCGCCGCCTTTGCGTAGGGGTCAACTGCCTCCTGAGTACCCACGGAGGTGGTTACAGAGTAGGTATAGTAGGTTCCGTGGCCGCATTCCTCGGTATAAGACCAAACGCCTTTATCACCCTTTACCATATCGACCTTTTTATAGGCATCTACCCCGTCACCTGCGGTAAAGAGGTTAAGAACAACCTTTGAGGCGGTGGGTGCCCATACCTTAAAGGTGGTGGTGTTACCATCTATATATGCGCCCAGATCGTTGTCGGCGTAGTGATAATTCAGAGCAAAATATTCACTGTCAAATATATCGGTGGGAACGGCTGCCTTCTCGCCGTAGCCGTCAATAACAACTCTGTAATTTTCAGAGAGGTCAATATCCTCGCCGAGAGTTATATAACCCGAAGCGGCGGGTCTGCCAAGAGTGGAGATACCCGTAACGGCAACCTCTCTGTCACCCGCATACACCTTAACATTACCAATATCGGAGATTGTGGTCTGGGGAGTAAGGCTGTATTTTATTCTGGTGCCGTCCACTATTCCCGCAAGAGAGAATTTTCTTATCATATTAAGGGTTTTTCCTCCGTCCACACTGCAGAACTGATCCTCTACCCCCGATTTGAGGTAGATTACGGTTTCTTTTCCCTCGATAATTGCAAATCTGTCCTGCTCAAAGTCCTTGGTGGCGTTGCCCCATGAGCTTCCGCCGGGGTCGGAACAGTTCTTACGGACTATAAAGCCCACCTGCTCCACATCCTCGGGAACGTTAACCACAACCTTGCCGCCGTACTCGCACTCGTGGAAGCGATATCCCTGCCCCGCCTTGTCGCCGTACCATATCCAGATGTCGCAATTCTCGTATGTACCGCTATACGTCCAATACAACGTAAGCTGATTATATCCTTCCTCAAGAGGGAGGGTATATTCATTATCCGCGGGCAGAACAATTCCGCCGTCGGGAATTTCAACGTGAGGTTCATCGGTAACGTGAGTGCCGCATCCAACAAAAAACGCACACACAATAAATACTAAAACAGAGGCAACACAAAGAAAACGTTTCATATTTTTCTCCCAAAAAGATAGTACATTATATGATCATTATACCATTTTTGATAAAAAAAATCAACAGTTTTTTTGAATAAAATTCAAGACTTCAAAAAAGTTTTTCTACCCAAAGCAACAAAAAAGTCGCTCAAAAGAGCGACTTTTATCTTTACTTTATTTTCTTTTCTTTTTTTCTCTTCCCGGCTTTGATGTCAGATAGTGGAGCAAAAGTCCGCCTATCACAGCCAAAGCGAAGCTTATGGCGATAATGATATAGAATCCGTACTCTCCCGAAGCAAAGGGAAGATGAACGTTCATGCCGAAAATTGAGGCGATAAGGGTAGGTATCTCGATAATTAGAGTTATAACCGCCAAGACTTTCATTACCGTATTGAGGTTATTTGATATAATAGAGGCGTTGGCATCTATCATACCCGAAAGAATATCCCTATAAATAGTGCACATCTCTACGGCCTGATTGTTTTCAACCTCCACGTCCTCCATAAGGTCAAAATCGGACTCGTACTTCTTGTATTCTTCAAGCCTTTTGACCTTGCTCAATACAACCTTATTTGCATTAAGGGAGGTGGAAAAATAAACGAAAGACTTATTAAGACCCATAAGTGACAGCAAATCCTTATTTTTCATTGAGGACTGTATTGCTCTCTCAAGCTCCTGTCTTTTGCCGTTAAGATATTTCAGCGACATAATATACTGGGAGGCTATTCGGTACATAAGCTGAAGGGTCATTCTTATATGCTTGTGGGGCTCTATACGCTTAAACTTCTTTATCATAAGGTCAAGCAGGGCCGTTTCCTTTTTGCAAAGGGTGATATAGTAATCCTTATTATATATTACCACAAAGGGGTAGGTTTCGTATATATCGTCCACAAAAATCGGAACGTCCAAAACTATCATCGTATAGTCATCATCTACGTCAAGACGGGCGGATTCTTCTTCGTCCATGGCGCTTACAAGAAGATCTTTATCAATACCCGTTATCTCGCTCAGTCTTGCCACGTCGCTCATTTTAGGCTCGAATATATGGATCCACATATTCTTCTCTATCTTTTCAAATATGCCTTCCTGCTCGTTGATGCAGACAAGCTTGTTCTGAACCTCTTTAAAAAGCTTTATCATCCGAGTACCTCCTTTTTAAAAAACGCCTCTTATCTCACTGGGAATTGAGCTCATCTATAAGTTCTTTATTGGGAACCAACATCTCTTGTATAACTTTATTTAGTGAGTTTGAATAGGTATACAACAACTGGGCAACAGACATCTCGCTGATATCAGAGGAAACCGATTTGAAAAACTTTGTTCCCCCTGCGGGGTTGTAGTTAAACTGGGGGTTCTTTTCGGCATTGATCAGCACTTCCGTGTCACGGGCATCCCAGAAAAGATTATCGTAATATCCAAGAGCCGATTCCAGGGTGGGAAACTCATCAAAGGGCTGACAATAGGCCTTGATTATATAAGCAGCCTGCTCGGGCGCTTCGCCGTAGGTGTATATTCCCAAGCCCTCAATAGCAGAAGATCCTCTGTTGGTATCAGGATTTCCCATAGGTCCGCAAGGGAAAGGAATAACGGCAAACTCCGACGCCTGATAAGCTACCACATTTTTAAGGTATTCAGCATTAACGAGAACCATAGCACTTCTGCCCTCGGCAAATCCCGTTACGCCTTTACTTATCGACTCAAAATTCATATACCTGCCATACTCACGTATTACTCTTTTCACCCAATCTATGGCGTTGGTAACGTTGTTGGAATTGAAGTTATATCCGCTTGCAGAGCTTTTTGTTCTTACAAACCCGTTTGAAACGCAGGCGTACTCCAAAAAATCGGCCTTTGAAACGGAAGCACCGCACACAACAGTACCCTCTATGCGTCCGTTACAAAGCCTGACCATCTCCTCAAAGGTGCTCCAGGTCCACTGCCCCTGTTCGTTAAGGGCACGAACATCCACCCCTGTACGATCGGTAACGTACTTTGTATTAACGGCGAAAAACTGACTGCTGTTAAGCTGACGGGCAGGATGAGAATAAGGGGTTACCATATACAGATCCCCGTCGTACATTGCAGATTCAAGAAGTGCAGGAGATCCGTATAGGTCAAAGGTAGAAGAATCGTACTCTATAATATCGCTGACCTCGGATATGGGATAAAGAAATCCGTCCCTCATAAGCTTATAGGTAACGGTGGAGTCCCCACTCATAAAAATATCAGCAACAGGCTGCGCTACGGCAGTCTGGGCAAGTATATAGTCCTGCCAATTACCCGTCCTCTTGCGGTAGGTTATACTTATGCCGCAGTTATATTCCTTTTTTATCTCATCAAGACGAGCAAGAGCCATATCAGCCAAGGTGGTGCCGTTGACGTAAAGCATGGGGTTGTCGGCGTTGAGGGTGACGGTGGTGAATTGCATAATGATAAATTCAAGGCCGTAAAAGTCAAGCTCCTCCATGTCCCAGGAATTCCCCGTTTCAACGCGGGTGGGAATGCAGCCGACAAAAAGAACGACGGCAAGGAGTAAAATTACAACCTTAATCAATCTCATTATTACGTCACCTCCTACACTTAGTCTCTCGGCCCAATACTTCTTCATTATAACAAATATTATCCCTTTTGTCAATAAAAAGAGCAGCCGATGTTATATAAAAATAAAATAAATATCCACCCGCACAGAGGGTGGATATTTGTTATCCTATTTATCAAAGAACCTTACTTAAAAATTCCTTGGTTCTGGGGTTCTGAGGATTGTTAAAGAGCTGGTCGGGAGTACCCTCTTCGGCAACGGTTCCGTTGTCGATAAAGAGAACTCTGTCGGCAACCTCACGAGCAAAGCCCATTTCGTGGGTAACCACAACCATGGTCATACCCTCTTTTGCAAGGTTCTTCATAACGTCAAGAACTTCTCCGACCATTTCAGGGTCAAGTGCGCTTGTAGGCTCATCAAAGAGCATTACCTCGGGACTCATAGCTAGAGCCCTGACAATAGCAACTCTCT
>JAZRLW010000071.1:0-9872 GCA_045647025.1 Eubacteriales bacterium | reverse complement strand
AGACAGTTCACCTTCAGACATTATAGCAACGCCTGTTTCCTCGGGAGAAGGGCAAACGCCGGTCAATACAATATTTTTCACACCGAAGACCCCGAGTTTTTCGATAAGCTCTTGCACAAACCCCTCATCGTGTATTTCTCTATAAGGAGTATCTGTAAGCAAGCAGGCCTCGGTTATATTAGGAAGAAGGGCGTGAGCATCGTAGCAGAGCTTTTTCATTTCCTCAACATGCTCACTGTCAAATCCGCTGTAAAGCACACCGTTATCTCCCATGGCAGGGTCAACGATTATCTTGCCACCGGGAACAAGAAGGCTTGAAAACATCTCTTTAACGTCATCTATTTGCTCATGATTACCCAGATAGCCTACGTAAATGGCATCAAAGGTTATACCGAGTTCCTTCCAATGAGACTCAATGGCGGGAATATCCTCCGTTAAATCCCTGAATGTATAATTCTTAAATCCACCCGTATGGGTAGAAAGCACGGCGGAAGGTATAATACAGGTTTCAAGACCGCAGGCAGAAAGTACGGGTAACGCTACCGTTCCCGAGCACTGTCCAAAGCAGGAAATATCCTGTACGGTTAAAATTCTCTTATATGGCATTTTAAACACTGTCTCCTATTCTGCCAAATCCGATATCCTTTGCAGAAATCTTTTTTATATATTCGGTAATTTCCGTATTCATACGGCGTATCTCGTCTTCAAATTCCTCGGCCGACATTTTAAACACGCCTGCATGGATAGCTGACAATCTTATTAATCGGTCTGAGGTTACTACTCTTACATTAAAATTAGGTCCGAGCTGATGGCAAAGTCTTTCAATATAAGTATCCGCTGTTTCATCCTGCTGGGTATATACCACCTTATATCCATCTCGTTCAAAGTCACTTCCCTTTCCGCCCTTTACAAGATAGGCGTCAAAGACAAGGGTAACGTCAGCCTTAGTGTACGAAACGTAATTCCCCACTATATCCATAAGGATATCACGTGCAACTTCAAGATTATCCTCAGCGGTTTTCTTGAGAAAATCCCACTGAAAAATAAGGTTATATCCGTCAAGAATAAGTATTTGCTTTTTCTCTTTTAACTTTTTCTGCTCGTCAGCGGTGATTACCTTTGCATCGCTATACTGGCGTCGCTTTATAGGGCCGAATTCGCGAAGCATTATGGCTTCAAGCTCTTTATCGTCAATATGATAATTTCGGGCAATGGTTTTAGGAGCCGCCAATAAAGACTCGGAGTCACTTCTTGACTGTTTACCATACCCACTCTCAAGATGTTTATATTTGGGGACCTCATCCCAGGGAACTACGAATCCCGCACCGTGTTCACAAAAAACAGAATGAGGAGGATTCTCAATATCTGCCTCGGGGAAATAGGTAACCGACTCCAAAACACTTTCCGTATCGTGACAAGGAAAATATCCGTCAAAGGTGCAGAAAAGCCGTCCAAAGCCCTTGGTATATGCGTTAAGCTCAGTAAAATAATCACGCATTTCGGATACGGGAACCCTGCCTACTATAACGGTGAGTTCTCCGTCGGAGTTCTCAATTTTAAACTCCGCATTTCTCATCTGAAGGTCATTTATAGCCCGTCCAGTATATTCAGAGGGTAACTCCATACGGTACTTGTAAAAGGGCTCGAGAAGCTGTGATTTGCCCATCATAAGGCCCTGCCTTACGGCTCTCCAGGTAGCCTCACGGAAATCCCCACCTTCGGTATGCTTTTTATGTGCTTTTCCCGTAAGAAGGGTTATCTTTACATCGGTAAGGGGCGCCCCTATAAGCACACCCTTATGCTCCTTCTCACTTAAATGCGAAAGGACAAGCCTTTGCCAATTTCTCTCAAGGACGTCCTCGGAGCATTGGGTATCGTAAACTCTTCCGCTTCCCTGAGGGAGAGGCTCCAAAAGAAGATGCACTTCCGCATAATGTCTCAAGGGCTCAAAATGTCCAATACCTACTACGGGCTCGGTCAGGGTTTCCTTATATAGAATCTTACCCGTGCCTACCGACACTTCAATATCAAATCTTTCTTTAATCAGACGTTTTAGAATATCTATCTGAACCTCGCCCATAAGCTGGGCGTGTATTTCACGGAGTTCCTCTTTCCATACCAGATGGAGAGCAGGTTCTTCCTCCTCAAGCTGTTTGAGTTTAGGATAAAACAGCCTTTCGTCACACCCATCGGGCAAAATCAACTTATATGTCAAAACGGGCTCAAGAACGGGACGTGATGCATCGGGCTCGTCCCCCAAGCCCTGACCTGCATAGGTGCCGCTCAAACCTATAACACCGCATATATCACCCGAATAAACAGTATCGACTTGTTCAAATTTATCACCCGAATAAAGACGTATCTGAGACACCTTTTCGGTGACGGGAGTGCCGTCCTCACGGACGTATCTTATCTCATCTCGGACGGAAAGACTTCCACCCACCATTTTCATAAATGTTATTCTGTTGCCGCCGCCCTGAGCGCCGCCACTGAAATTTCTGGATATCTTATATACTTTTGAACCAAAAGAGTCTCCGTAAGCAGGATCCAATGTCCAAAGAGCAAAACGGCTTATAAAATCCTCAACCCCCGTAAGGTGAAGTGCCGCACCGAAAAAGCAGGGAAAGAGCTTTCTTTCTGCAATAAGCTCAGCAACAGCATAATCGTCAATATTCCCGCTTTCAAGGAAGGATTCAAGAAAAGACTCCGAATAAACGGCCAACCTTTCATTTCTTGCATGCAGGCTCTCGTTTGTAAACATAGCAAAGCAAGTTGGATCAAGCTTTTTCTGCAGCTCCGCCGCAATACCTTCCTCTCCAGCAGAGGGAAGGTCCATCTTATTAACAAAAATAAAGGTGGGCACACGATAGGTTTTGAGCAACTGCCAAAGAGTAAGGGTGTGGTTTTGCACTCCGTCAGTACCATTTATAACAAGTATGGCATAATCAAGCACCTGCAGAGTACGCTCGGTCTCTGCTGAAAAATCCACGTGACCGGGAGTATCCAATAACACAACGTCCATTCCTGCGGCAGTAAATCTTGCCTGCTTTGAAAAGACGGTTATACCTCTTTCTCTCTCGATAGGGTTGGTATCAAGATAGGTGTCACGGTGGTCTACCCTGCCTAATTTACGTATTTTTCCAGATAAATAAAGGAGGCTTTCGGAAAGAGTAGTCTTTCCGGCATCTACGTGGGCGAGAATGCCAACCACAAGCTTTTTACGTGAACTTTTGCCCATAAATGCCGAACCTCCTCCATGATACCATATTATCTACTTATTATACCAAAAATCGACCATCATGTCAAGGGTATAGTTGATAAAATAAAATCCCAAGACAGACCATTCTGCCTTGGGATAATTTTATTTAACCTTATTTTTCGCAGTTTTAGGCTTAACTTCTGTCGGCTTCTTTTGGGGAGGGGCTGCTACAGTAGCCGTCAAAGGACATTTATTGTTTACGTCCTCCTTGATAATACGATAGATTGCCGCGGCAACGGGTACGCCTATAAGCATACCGCCAACACCCATTACACCGCCACCTATGGTAACGGCGGCAAGAACCCAGATACCGGGAAGACCTATAGAAGAACCCACAACCTTGGGATATATGAGATTACCCTCAAGCTGCTGAAGAACAACTATAAAGACAATAAACAGTAATGCTTTTACGGGTGATACCGTCAGTATCATAAACGCACCAACGCCCGCACCGATATAAGCACCTGCAACGGGAATAAGAGCCGTAAAAGCGATGAACGCGCCAATCATGGTAGCATAAGGGAATTGGAATATAAGCATACCTACGGTACACAGAACACCAAGGATAAGAGCCTCGGTACACTGTCCCACGAAAAACTTATGAAAGCTATCGTTAAGAACCGAAAGAACGTAGAGCACCTTATCTTTAAGGGAAGGCTTAAGGTACCTTTCCATAAGCTTTATCCCCTGCCTCTTAAGAGTTTTTCTTGCAAGAAGGATATACAGCGCAAAGATAATGGCAAGGAATCCTGTAACGATACCGTCAAACACCACCCCTATGGCCTTTAAGAGAGTATCCATTATATTGCCTACGCCCGTTGTAAGAAGCTCGGCTATCTGACCGATACGTGATTGCCAATCTATACCCTTAAGCATAGCTTCCCAGTCGTCGGGAAGGACGTTTAGGGCAATTATCTTTTGAGAAAGGTCGTTAAAAACGCCGGGCAGAAGGTCAATTATCAGCTTAAAACAGGATACAAGCTGGGGTACCACTAACCATATAACTAATGCAATTATAGCCAACAGCGAAAGAAGTGCAAAGATAAGGCTTATGGGACTGCGAAGAGAAATAAGCCATTTCTTCTTTGTCCTATTAAACCAATGCCTCTCAAAGAAGGACATAAGAATACTAACAGGATACGCTATTACGCATCCTATAATAAGGGGTACGGCGGCTCCGAGAATTTTAGAGCCAATAGCCGCGATATTAGGCCAATAATATATGCAGAGAAACAAAGCAAAGATCCCGCCCGCTATCTGAAGGCCTATTTTAACCTCTCTTTTCAATCCTCGTCCTCCTTTACACCTAAATTATTAATAATGAGAATCACAATATCAAAAACGCCTTCTATTATGAGAGCAATCCCGGTAAACATCCATACCGCCGTTGCAGTAGGAAAGGGATTAAGCAAAATCACAACCGCAAGTATCATAGACAAGAGCGCAGCAAGGGCCGCGAGAAACCATTTATCCTTTTTCGCCCTTACCAGGTCAGCTGTCCATTGTATCTTGGCAAGACCAAGAACCAATATTCCCAAGCCGTAAAGTATAGTAAGCACGGGAAAGGTGGCCACCACCCACCCGTACTTAACTATACAAAAATAACCAATGAGAAAGGAAAGTAGCCCCTTGAGCAGAAGATTGCTTTTTGCCGCAGGAATTGGCTCAAGATTAAAATACCTAACCGTTGAGATTATTCCCATTATAAGCAACGCAATACCTATGCCAATGATTATTACCGAAGTAAAACCTATGGGCTCTATGAGAAGAAGCACGCCAACGGCTATCTCAAAGAGGCTCAATAATATAGAGCCTATATTTTCCTTTATTGCTTTCATTATTAATGCCTGATTTCCATATTATTTCATCAGTTCTTCAAACTCGTCAATAAGTTCACCGAAGGTATTAAGCGCGGTTTCAATGGGATCTGCGGTGGTCATATCAACACCTGCATCTTTGAGTATCTCAATGGGAGTCTTGGAAGAACCTGCGGAAAGGAAGCCCAGATATTTCTCAACTGCAGGCTGACCTTCTGTAAGTATCTTCTTGGAAAGAGCCATAGCGGCAGAGAATCCGGTAGCGTACTGGAACACGTAGAAGTTCATAAAGAAGTGAGGGATTCTTGCCCATTCAACGTCTATCTGTTCGTCTATAACAACGGCTTCACCGTAGTACTGCTCGTTAAGCTCATGATATATCTTGCAAAGAGTGTCCGCAGTAAGAACGCCGCCCTCTTCAACAACCTTACTCATTTTAAGCTCAAACTCTGCAAACATAGTCTGGCGGTAAAGAGTTGTACGGAACTGCTCGAGGAAATGATTGATAAGATATGCACGCTGAACCTTATCCTCGGTCTTGGAGAGAAGATGTGCCATCAGCAACGCTTCGTTACATGTAGACGCAACTTCAGCCACAAAGATTACATAGTTAGAGTATGCTACGGGCTGATTCTTCATAGAGAAATAGGAGTGAAGAGCGTGACCCATTTCGTGAGCCAGGGTGAACATACTGTTAAGGGTGTTTTCGTGGTTAAGAAGAACGTAGGGATGGGGACGACTACCCGAGGAATAAGCACCGCTACGCTTCCCCTGATTCTCATAAACGTCGATCCAACGCTCGTTAAAGCCCTTCTTAACTATATTAACGTAGTCTTCACCCATGGGAGCAAGAGCCTCAAGAACGATTTCCTTGGCCTCTTCAAAGCTGATATTTGACTCTGCATCACCTACGAGTGTGGGATAAATATCATACATGTGCATTTCGTCAAGCCCCATAAGCTTCTTACGGAGAGCCATGTACTTGTGCATGTGGTGCATATTTTTATGAACGGTGTCTATAAGGTTAAAGTAAACTTCCTGGGGAACCTCTGTACGGGAAAGTGCGGCTTCGAGAGAATTATCATACTTTCTTGCTTTAGAGAAATACTTAAGCTGACGCATCTGTCCGTCAAGGAATGCGGCTATGGTGTTTCTATGAGCGCCAAACACAGCGTAAAGGGTTTCGAAAGCATCCTTACGAAGAACTCTGTCGGAGCTTTCAACCATTGAAATATACGAACCCTGGGTAAGCTGATGAGAATTACCCTCGCTATCTTTAACGTCGGGGAATTTAAGGTCTGCGTTTCTTAAAGCAGAAGCGGCCTTATTGGCAACACCTGCTATCTCGGATGCACCTGCAAGAAGCTTCTCCTCTGCTTCGGAGAGAGTGTGAGCTTTCTTCGCTCTTATCTTGTCAAGCATGCGGCGATAGCCTTCAAGACGGGGTTCATCCTTATAGAACTGCACCATCTTATCGTCTTCTATGGAAATAATTTCGGGGCCAAAGAATGCGGATGCTGCGGCAACTCCCGTATAATAGCTCATCATCTTGCCAACCATGGACAGATATTTAGAATTAGCCTTGTCCTGGTCACTCTTCAAACTTGCATAGCTGTATAACGCCTCTATAGAGAGGGAGATTTCATCGTCAAAAGTAAGGGCTTCATAAAGAGCCGCTGCAGACTGACTTATCTTACCTTTGTATGCGGCAATCTGCTGGGGATATACTGCTGCCTTCGCAAAGGCTTCCTCCCACGCTTCATCGGAAGGAAAAATATCCTCAGTTGCCCAGGTATCTTCTTTTCTTACTTCGTCTCTTGTAGGTATTCTTTTCATGGTATTAGTCTTTCCTTTCAAGATTTATATCAATACACATACATTATACCTCATTTTCACAAAAGAGTCAAGTGGCAATTTTGGTACGGTATTTTATAAAATACAGCAAAAAAGGTTCCCAATTGCGCCTGCATTAACAAAATCATAATTTGAAAAATTTTTCCATGATATACAGGGATTTTTTCTAACTTCACCCATCGTTTTTGTCGAAAAATTCAGCCCTGATCTCATAACAGTAGAGTCAAAAAACATTGTAATTTGACAAATATAGTGCTACAATTAATCCACCCACACAAGCAACAAAATAAAGAATCAAGGAGTAAAAGAAATGAACAGACCCAAACAAATAGTAATTCTTGATGACAGTCAGATTTACAGAAAAGAAGCAGAAAAGGTATTATCCGAAGCTGGATACCAAATCGCAGAATCAACATGTGACTCCGACAAGGCGCTATTTAAAATCAGTCACGAAAAAGTTGACCTGCTTATTACTGATATCCTACTTGCAGATACGGAAGGCATAGACTTTATAAAAAAGATAAAAGATGACTATGAAACTACCGTATTGGTATGTTCTCAAATACGTACAGAAGCAGTGGTATCTACAGTACTTAACCACGCCGATTATTATCTTTATAAGCCTGTCGCGTCGTCAAGACTAATAGATACCGTTGCTCTGTTATGCGGAAAGAATATTCCCGAAGAGCCTATGGATGAAGAACAAACCTTAAATAAACTCGAAAAGGAAATCACAACAATCATATCCGATATGGGGATTCCCGCAAAGGTAAAGGGCTATCATTACATAAGATACGCCGTTATCTGCGCTTTGCAGGCGCCCGAATCATCCTTTGCCGTAACAAAAACCATATATCCGCTTATAACGAAGAAGTTCGCCACAACTCAGTCAAAAGCCGAAAGAGCTATACGTCACGCTATTGAGATTGCTTGGGCTAACGGCCCTGTTGAGAGAATAGAAGACGTTTTCGGAAGCATGAGCAGACGGCGCCCCTCAAACGCCGTATTTATAGCCACTATAGCAGATAAATTACGCATGAGTAACACCGCGTATAAGGAGCTTTACACCATGTGTGGTAGTGTATAAAATAAGAAAATGTTCTCACCTATCCGGGTGAGAACATTTTTTCTATTTTTTCTTTTGAGCAATAAGCCAATTAACCACGTTTGTATCAAGATATGCGGGATCCCAGGATGCGTGAGCTATTCCGTTAAAGACGGTGAATTTCACGTCCGAACCCGCGGCTCTGGCGCGGTTGACCATTTCAACGGAATTACTGATATCAACCACGTTATCCATATCCCCGTGGAAAGCCCAGATGGGGATATCTTTGAGGGCTTCCGTTCTCCATGCCATACCGCCGCCACACACGGGGGCAAGTGCGGCGAAGGTTTCGGGGAACATCATACCCATTTCCCAGGTTCCGAATCCACCCATAGACATACCCGTTACAGTTATTCTGTCAGGATCTACGGAGTAGGTGTCTACTATACTGTCAAGAAGTTTTTTCAGATCAAAAATAAGATGGTTCCACACTCTGTCCTTGGGACACTGGGGACAAAGGACTATGGCATCAACGTTCATCGACTTTCTCTTAAGGTAACCGCCGAGACCTATATGTGTTCCTCTTTCAAGCTCGTCGGTACCGTTTCCTCTCTCCCCTGCACCGTGAAGAGCAAGAATCAAGGGATAGGTCTTTTCTTCGGTATATCCATCGGGAAAAAACAGCGTATAACCGAAAAAGTTATTTTCGTTTTTTATAAAATCAAATCTTTGCATAATAAAACTCCGTTCAATTTATATTTCAGTCATAAGACATTTATCTGTTTCAGCATAAAAGCAGCCAGGTGCGAGGTCGGGCGAAGGACAATGCTTTACAAGGTAGGATCTCATCGCATAACAAAGGGTACACCGTGTGGGATATCCCTCAGGATCAGGAACAAAGCCTTTATCAACCGCATATCGGTAAAGAGCTTCCACGCCGCCGTTTATAAGACGACCATATACGGGATACTTATCTTCAGTAACGTTACACGAAAGATAATCGCGAGCCTCGGCTGCGATTCCGGGACAGCCAGAAGGAACGATATTGCCGTAAAGATCAAGGTGACAGTGCATTATGTCAGGTTGAGAATGGCAAGGTCTTAATGTCAAGAAGGCCTCTGCGGGACGGTTGGGATAGATTTCCCCCGCTATACTCAAGGCTCGCCCATTCATACCTACGCCGTATTCCTCTGCGGTTTTTACCACATAATCCTTACCGAGAATCTCTTTTATCTCCTCGTGAGAATAAGGGGTTGAGCGGCTATAATACATCAATTCTTCGTAATACTCTTCTTTCCAGATAAAGTAATCGAATTCCATTTTATACAGTGCTTTTAAAAGGCGAAGAACGTTATCAAGAGGGACAAACTCCATATGGAAGGGGTCAAGTGACACCATAACCGCACCCACACCAAGGGAGCGTAGCTTTAAAAGCCTTTCCTTGATTAAATTCTCGTCCTTTCCCCAAAAGCCGTTAGTTTCTATGTAGCTGATGGAGATTTTATTTTTGTTAAGCTCCTCGATAAGAGTACAAAGAGCGGGAAAATTCATAAAAGGCTCTCCCCCACCTATATGCACCTCTCTTGTTCCCGCCTCTTTCAAAAGAGAGGCAAGTTTTGCCGAGGTTTCAGCCGTTATATATTCGTGAGGTCTGTCGGGAGAAGAAGCAAACATGCAGTGACGGCAAGCCGCCGTGCAGTTATAGTTTGTAATTATTCCCGAATATTGAGGTGCGTACATAATATAGCAGTCTCCTCTTGTTTTAGTAATACTCCACTTATTTATTCCTTGCCCTGCAGTTAGCCACAAACGAGGGTATATACGGAAGTGCGTGGATAATCAGATATGCTACATAAACAATAATAACGAAGTCGGAGGCCAAGCGGTCTTAGGAAGA
>JAZRLW010000070.1:0-4880 GCA_045647025.1 Eubacteriales bacterium | reverse complement strand
GCTCTGTCAAAGTCACTTACGCGGAGGGTAAGGGGACGTACGCCACCCTTGAAGTAGGGTCCAACAGGAGTTGCGAATATTCTGAACTGGTATTCCTGAGCGGGCTTAACGCCGATAACGGCGCTGCTGCCGAACATAAAGGGACGGAGATAAAGGGTTGCTCCGGAGCCGTAGGGGGGGACCCAAGCAAGGTTTGCCTTTACTACCTGTTCTACAGCATCAACGAATTTTTCAACGGGGAATACGGGCATTTCGAGTCTGGCAGCAGAATCTGCCATTCTCTGTGCGTTAAGGTCGGGGCGGAATATAACGGTTCTGCCGTCTTCTGTGGTGTAAGCCTTAAGACCTTCAAAACAGGTCTGAGCGTACTGAAGTACGCCTGCGCATTCGGTAATGGATATCTGGTCGTCCTCGGTAAGAACGCCGTTATCCCATGCTCCGTCCTTGTAGTTTGCAACGAATCTCTTGTCGGTCTTCATATAACCGAAACCGAGATTTGCCCAATCAATATTTTTCTTTTCCATTTATAACAGTCCTTTCGGGTGGAATCAAATTTAATACATATATCATTGTATCACATTAAAGTGGAATAGTCAATAGATTTTGCGTCGTTGTTTCATTTTCGTCAAAACAAAAGAGAATCGGATACGATTATCATCCGATTCTCTGTGTTTTTAGTCTATATCGGGCTTTACTTCATCAACGGGAAGGTCAAGCTCTTCGGGGTTTTCTATAAGCCTTTTCCACATCTTAAAGGCAGCCGCAAAGTAGAAGCCGTCGCATATACGCTCGTCGGTTACAACCTTAACGTCTATAACCCTCTTCTTCTTTACCTCACCGTCTCTGTTCATGTAGAGCTCATCTCTCTTAATACCGTAAGAAATGAATACAGGAAGGTTACCGAACTGGTAAAGGTGGTGATAAATGGGCTTAATTCCAAGGGAGCCCATACTTGTTATTATCATGGAGCCGTGGAAGGGGCTTACTTTAAGCAAAAACTTGGGCAAAAGGCCAACATAGTCGAGACATTCAAATACCCATACCACAAAGCGAAGAAGAAATCCGGGGATGTAGTTGAGGATCTTTGCGGTCTTGTCAAAGCTTGATTCTTCTCCGTCAACACCCTTGTTTTCCAGAACTTCCTTGTTAAAAGTCTCATAAACGTCAAGAGCCGTTGAGGAGGGGTCGAAAATAACGTCAAGCATAGTATCTGGGGCTTCAACGGTCATTTCCTTTTTGATAGCCATTATGACTTCAATATTATTTCGGGCATAAATTTTCTGTCCGCTTACAAATCTGTTTATTGCAGGATATTTTGCAATAGTACGAACGTATGCGGCAAGAAGGACGTGCAGCATTCCAAAGTCGGAATAACCAGCGCGAATCTTTTCTCTGCAGTATCTTTCGGCTTTTCCGATGGATATTGTTTCGGCAAAGGTGTTCAGCGCATCATAACGCTTTTTCATTATGTAGGGCTCTATCCTGGTCATAGGGGGTATATTTCTTATGAGGTATCCGTCGGAACGGTCTCCGAGTCTACGCTTGCGGGGTTTGGGTTCGGTATTTTTAGCCATAACGGGCCTCCTGTGAAAATATATCACCCATATTATACATCATTTTTCTACAAAAATCAAGTATTTTCGGCAGAATTTTGAAATTTTTATAATTTTATGTGTCAATTTTGATTGATGGACAGCTTTTTTGTATTGGTTTAACTGTATGAAAATGTTTATGAGCAATTTAAAATTGAATTTTTTTTAAATTACTATGTGTTGGGATTGACAAATAGCAAACCTTATGATAAAATCATACAGTAATCTGATGTATGGGGTATTAGCGCAGTTGGGAGCGCACAACACTGGCAGTGTTGGGGTCAGGGGTTCGAATCCCCTATGCTCCACCAAGTAAGCGCGATAATTTTGATACCGTCGGTATTGAAACTATCGTGCTTATTCTTTTTGTAAAATGAGATTTGTGGCGGATTTCTCTGCCATGAAAGGAACGTAATTACTATGATTCGTCTGGCTGACAGAATGGAATATGTTCACTCGGATATTCGTGGCGAATTATACCATGAAGCAATGAGGATGCAGGATCAGGGTATTGACGTTATGAAGCTTAATACCGGAAATCCGGCCGCTTTCGGACTTCCCCTGCCGGATAGCATACGAAAGGCTTTAGCCGGAAGGGAAGCTTCAGCGGTGCCTTATTGTAATTTCCAAGGCATGGTAGAGGCTCGTGAAGCTATCGTTCGCTATCAAGCAAGTAAGGGAATTGCCGGTCTGTATATAGACGACGTATTTATCGGTAACGGCGTTAGCGAGGTAGTCAATTTTGCTCTTATGCCACTATTGAATCCGGGGGACGAGGTATTGCTTCCCACTCCTAATTATTCGCTGTGGAGTAATACCGTTTTGCTGACAGGAGCAAAGCCTGTGTTTTATCGCTGTGATGAAAAAGCAGATTGGAATCCTGATATTTCAGATCTTCGCAGTAAGGTTACGCCCAAGACCCGTGCAATCGTTATTATTAATCCTAATAATCCCACGGGTGCGCTCTATAGTACCGATATATTGAATGATATGATTCAGGTAGCTCGAGAACATAACCTGATTATATTTTCTGATGAAATATACGATCGACTTGTTCTTGACGGCCGTTCCCACGTATCTACTGCTTCTTTGGCCCCCGATTTGACCGTTGTAACCATGAACGGCCTTAGCAAGTCTCATTCTCTTTGCGGTTACCGTTGCGGTTGGATGGTTATAAGCGGTCCCCGACAGAATACTGATCTCTATCGTTCCGGTATCGTACAGCTAACCTCCATGCGACTGTGTTCCAATGCTTTGGCTCAACTTGTGATTCCTGCGGCACTGGATGATATGGAAACTCCAACATCTATGGTTAGTCCCGGCGGGCGATATTTTGAGCAACGCAAAGCTACTATGGAAGTTCTTGACACTATTGACGGTCTTTCCTACGTTAAGAATAAAGCCGCGTTTTATATTTTCCCTAAGCTGGATGTGAAGAAGTTCGGCATCACGAACGATAAGAAGTTTGCGGGAGACCTGCTCCGTGCTACCAATATATTGGTCGTTCCCGGAAGTGGCTTTGATTGGGATGAGCCTGATCATTTCCGCATAGTTATGTTGCCCGAGTCTGAGCAGTTGCGCCTAGCAATGATAAGACTTGGTAAATTTCTTGATGGCTACTATCAGAAATAATTGATAAGACAAAATCCGAAAGCAAGCGCTTTCGGATTTTTTATGCGCCGAGTGTGGTCACAAAAAAGTAAAAATTTCCAATAAAAAGTATTGACAAAAGTGTGAATATGTGATATAATAGTGAAAACGTGGTTGTTTAACCGCTTTTGGTTACATGAGTTACGAAATTTGAGTCACAAAAGACACTAAAAAGAAAAATATTGGGAGGTTGCCCATTGAAAGATATTTTGTTGGGAAAACCTGAATCTAAGATTGAATTTAAGCCCAAGGTGTTTGAATGTATGCGTTCCAAGATGGAGCTTGGAAGCCTTAACGGATGCCTTGATAAGCCTTTTTGGGCTCAAACGAGGTTTTCGGAGGAGTTTGAGGATATACTCTGGAATAAAAACTCCAAAAAGCCATATAAGTCCACAAGAGTAAAGATGCTTTATGATGACAACGCTTTGTATATAGGCGCGTATCTTTATGATGACAGACTATGGGCTACTACGTCTGACAGCGACGTGGCCGCTATTACGGATAACGGATTTGAAATCTTCCTCGACCCCGACGGTGATGGCCATAATTATCATAGTGTTACGGTTACACCTCTTAATATTCTGCAGAACATAGTTATGACAAGGCCACCGAGAAACGGGGGCGAAAAAATTGCCGCTCCTCTCCGTGAGGGTGGGGTGCAGACCGCGGTCCACATTGACGGCAATCTTAACGATCCGTCGTCTATGCCTTTGAACAGAGGGTGGAGTGTAGAGATAAGGATTCCTTGGAGATTTATTGTTGGTGAGAATACCCATTTAAGCGACGGTTCTTCTTCTGGTAAGGACGTAAACGCTCTTAAATCTCCCGGGTTTTTAACTGATGCACCTATGGCAGGTGAAGTCTGGAGAGCTAATTTTTCACGAATAGATTGGCTTACAGAGATTTCTGAAGACGGATACGAAAAGGTAATAGATCCTGAAAAGGGCAAAGAGTATATTTTTGACAGATGGGTATGGTCGCCCATTGGTATGGGTGATATGCATATGCCCGAGCTTTGGGGATATATACACTTTCAGAACGATGAAAACACATTGCCGTCATACACTCCCGATACCGAGGAGTATACCAAATGGCTTATGTGGAAGTTGTATTATAGGCAGAAGTATTATTACGCGGATAAAAAGCAATACGCTTCGGATTACGGTGTTATCTGCGGCGGCTGGGCTGAGGTGAATGCAAACGTATCCCTTGGAAAAGGGACGTTCAGTGCCGACACCTTCACTTCTGACGGAAGAAAGGTTACCGTATTTTCAGACGGACTTATTACTGTACAGTAAAGATCAAGAGAGCTTCGGCTCTCTTTTTTTTGTATATTTTTACTCTTTTATATCATAAAATTTACTATAATTATGATATATGAGGTGGTAGGGTGAAGATGCTTTCAACGTTGAGTGGCGGTGTTAATTTTATTGCGGCGACCTTTATTATATTTGCGGGAATTTATTTTGCTGTAAGGACGGACGTTTTAAAAAGACTGTCAATTTCCTCTATAAAAAAAGAGCTTTTTTCGGGAGGTGTGTCTAGAAGTTCCTTTCGAGCTTTTACAGCTTCTTTAGGTGGTACTGTAGGTGTTGGAAATATAATTGGGGTTTCTTCTGCCGTTGCCATCGGAGGGAC
>JAZRLW010000069.1:0-2549 GCA_045647025.1 Eubacteriales bacterium | reverse complement strand
GCTGTCAAGCGGATATTACGTCAATTCCTCGGATATTGAAAGAATACCCCTTAATTCACTGCCTATTGCCGTGGCAGGAAATATCTCTGTGGCAGATAGCGGAGATTATACTCACGTTATTATTCCTCTCTCCGAAAAATCTCTTCACGATATATGGCAATATGACGATAGGACCGAGATAATAGTTTATAACATAGCCAATCCTTCGGGGCTTACGGCCTCGTTGTCGGGTAGCAACGCCCTGTTTTCTGCTGTTACTGTAAAAGCTCTCGGAGCCAACTCCTTTAAGGTGACACTTACCTATAAGAAGGCTCTTTATATATTCGGCTATTACGCATCTTTTGACGGTAACAGACTTATAGTTCATTACCGCAATCCAGCGAAAATAAGCGAGGGGGCGAAGATGCTATCCGGAATAAAGATCTCCATTGACCCCGGACATAGCGATTCAAAGGGCGCATACGGTGGCTGGGGCTCGCTTAAGGGCTATGAAGCAGAACTGAATCTGACTCTCTCCCGTCTGGTTGCCGCAAGGCTTACCGCTCTTGGCGCAGATGTAAGGCTTTCTCATAATGGGGAAGGAGTAAAGGATCTTGATACTCTTATTCGGGAGTTTAGAGTCTGGGGACCTGATATTAACGTTTCTATACACTTTAATTCGGTAGCTGATAATGCTGACCCCAACAAGGCACAGGGTGTTGAGACTTATTACAGTTACGCCCATTCCAAAATCCTTGCTCAAACAATGCTGGATTCTTTCTCAGAGCTTACGGGAATCGTTAAACGCTCTTCCAAGGGCGGATACTATAAGGTTTCCAGATTTACAGACTTTCCTTCAATTCTCTTTGAAACTGCATTTATCTGTAACCCTAAGGAATACGAATGGTTTATGCAGAGCGAGAATATGGATACTGCCGCATCTGCAATAGTTGCGGGCATAGTGGCCTATTTTACAAAAGTAAGCCAGTAATATAAAAATGACAAAAAATCAAAAGCCGTCTTTTGTTTGTTGACAATGGACGGCTTTTGTGGTATAATTTATTTTGTAAATTTATGGTTTTTAACCAGGAGGCTTTCAATGGAAATACTTTACGAAAACCTACTTAACATTACCTGGCAGCAGGCTGTTATGTGGTTGATTGGTGGAATTCTCATATTCCTTGCAATCAAAAAAGAGATGGAGCCCACTCTTCTTCTTCCCATGGGCTTTGGCGCGATTCTTATGAATCTTCCTTTTGCTCCCGGAACCGAAAGCGGTGTTGCTCACGTTCTTAACCGTTTGTTTGATATCGGTATTGACAATTATGAGCTCATGCCCCTTATCCTCTTCATCGGTATCGGTGCAATGATCGACATTACCCCCCTTCTTACAAACCCCAAGCTCATGTTCTTCGGCGCAGCGGCACAGTTCGGTATATTCTTTACCCTCTGTCTTGCATCCGTTCTCGGATTTGACCTGAAGGATGCAGCTTCTATCGCTATTATAGGCGCGGCTGACGGTCCTACCTCTATATACGTAGCAACCGTACTTGGTTCTTCTTATCTTCCCGCTATTATGGTTGCGGCTTATTCTTATATGGCGCTGGTTCCCATCGTTCAGCCTCCCATCATCAAGCTTTGCACCACTAAAAAAGAACGTCTTATCCGTATGGATAACGCCGGTGGCAAGAAGGTTTCCAAGATCACCCTTATTCTTTTCCCCATACTTGTTACCATCATCGTAGGTATAGTTGCTCCCGATGCAGTAGTTCTTATCGGCTTCCTTATGTTCGGTAACCTTATCCGTGTTTGTGGCGTTGTTGACTCTCTTTCTGAAACCGCACAGAAGGTTCTTGCAAACCTCGTTACCCTCTTCCTCGGCATTACCATCGCTTCCCGTATGGTTGCAGTTGAGTTCCTTAGATTTGAAACTCTTCTCATTATGGTTCTCGGCCTTGTAGCATTTGTATTTGATACCTTTGGCGGTATTATGCTTGCAAAGGTTCTCAATATCTTCTCCAAGACAAAGATCAATCCTATGATCGGTGCTGCCGGTATTTCTGCATTCCCCATGTCTGCCCGTGTTGTTCATAAGATGGGTCTTGAGGAGGATAACCAGAACTTCCTTCTTATGCACTCTATAGGCGTTAACGTTTCCGGCCAGATCGCATCCGTTATTGCAGGCGGTCTTATTCTCGGTATCGTTAAAGCTATGCTCGGTTAAGGAGGTATAAAGATGTTTAATTTTGCTTTTACTCCCGAGGGATTGGCTGAAACCCTTCCTATTATGGGTAAGGGAATGCTCGGTACCTTCGTGGTTATAGCTATTATCGTTATTGTAGTTGCTATACTCAATAAGGTAACTGCTCCCAAAAACTAATCAGTTAAATAAAGAATCAGCCGAACGGTATTTCCGTTCGGCTGATGTTTTTTTATGCTTATTTAATGTTGAGTTTGCGGAGATCTGCTACTATATTCGCAAGAGCGTTTTCAGAGAAAAGGGAATCAAATCCCGCATCCTTAACAAGGTCAGTAAATACCTTTGTTCCGCCTTTTTTGAGGAATTCTGT
>JAZRLW010000068.1:0-2223 GCA_045647025.1 Eubacteriales bacterium | reverse complement strand
GTTGTTGGGCAGAATAAGGGTGAAAAGGTAATGTATTCTGCTCACGCAGACACCATCGGTTTTATTGCCTATGCCTTTGATGACAAGGGCTTTGTAAAGGTAAGCAATCTTGGCGGTATTAACATCAAAACCGTTGCCGGTTGCCGTGTAAGATTTGAAAACGGTGTTGACGGTATACTTTATTACGAGATGGGCGAAGGTGCTACTACTCTTCAGAACTGCTACGTAGATATTGGAGCAACCTCTAAAGAAGAGGCCGAGCGAATGATAAATATCGGCGCAGCTTGTTCCGTAGTTGGCGACATCTTCCTTATGGGCGAAAATAAGGATATGATAGCAGGTCCTTTCCTTGACGACCGTATTGCTGTTGCCATCCAGATGATAGCAATTAAAGAACTCTACGAGGAAAAGGCAAATCTCAAAAATGAGGTTTATTTCGTCTTCTCCGTTCAGGAAGAATTGGGTATAAGAGGTGCTGGTACAGCCGCTTACGGAATAGCACCCAAATATGGCGTTGCCATAGACGTTTGTACTGTATCTGATACCCCCAAGTCAGGACATCTTTCCCAGAAATTGGGTGGCGGCGCTTGTATAAAAATTATGGATGCCTCCGTTTTCTGTCATGAGTCTATGGTTGCATTCTTAAGAAAAACCGCAGAGGACAATGGTATTAAATGGCAGAGTGAAATACTCTTTGCAGGCGGTACGGATGCCGGCGCTATTCATAAGGCAAGGGGTGGCGTTTATACCGGTGCGATTTCCATTCCTACCAGATATATTCATTCTCCCAACGATGCGGAACTTGTCAGTGATTGCCGCGAGATAATCAATTTGGTAAAGGCCAGTGTAAAGACCGGCTTTTCCGTTGAAGAGTAATATTATCGGCGAGGAACACCTGTATGATAAGAAAAGCAAATGAAATGGCGGTAGAAAACCGCGAGCATATGCGTGACGGCGATGGTACTGTTGTTGTAACTCAAGCATTCGCCAATGAGGAAATGACTTCAAAAACCCGTCTCTGTGCAAAGCTTACCCTTGTAAAGGGGGCATCAATCGGTATACATACCCACCTTGATGAGGATGAGATATATTATATTCTCTCTGGAAGAGGTATTGTTGACGATACATTGACTCAGACTGAGGTCGGCGTAGGGGATGCCGTTCTTACGGGTAACGGCGAAAGCCACAGTATTTCCAATCCTTTTGATGAAACCTTGGAACTTCTTGCTGTGGTTATCAAATACTAAACCGGAATTAACTTTTATAAACGGCTCTTGAATTATTCAAGAGCTGTTTATTTTTTTATATTCAGGGAAAGATAACGGTAAAATAATGTATAAAAGCGGTAACAAATAAGATGAGCAGAGAAAAAATAAATCCTATAAAGCGGTATCTGACAGGGCTGTTAAACGTGAATACGAGAAGCTTACGACCACCTCAAGATGATGTAGGGACAGGTGATATCAGCGGCAATCTTGAGGTTGACAGCAATGTAATAATGACAAGATTCAAGAATGATAACTTGCTTAAGACGCGTGATATTATAAGTAGTGGCCCCAATCCAATCGTGGGCAAAACCTTCTTCTTTGACGGTATGTCAAACGACGATATGATTGCAAGCGATTATATAAGACCTATTGTCAAATATACAGGGGATCGAAGACCCATTGAGTATATCGCTGCAAATATTATTTTCGGTAGCGACGTAAAACTTACCGATAAAATGGACGAACTGATTGCGGGTATCCTTGGGGGCAATGCGGTTTTTATTTTTGAGGGTGAGAAAAAAGGCCTCATAGCTGATACGAAAATGCTCAAGGTCCGATCTGTATCTGAGCCCGAAAATGAGAAGGTCATAAAAGGGTCTCATGAAGGATTTATTGAGGATCTGGTAGGCAATATAGGTCTGATTAAAAAGCGTATTCAGAGTAGCGACTTTAAAGCGGAATTTGTTTCTGTTGGGCGAAAGACAAATACTCAGGTAGCTTTGTGCTATATAGACGGCATATGCGATAAGAATTTATTGAATGATGTAAGGAATCGAATATCAGCGATTGATATTGATGGTATATTGGATAGTAATTATATTACAGAGCTTATTTCTTCTCAGTCAATGTCACCATTTCCCATGATGGGTACTACAGAGCGCCCTGACGGGGCTGCGGGAAAGCTTCTTGAGGGACGTATTGCAATAATCGTAAACGGAAGTCCCGAAGTTCTTAC
>JAZRLW010000067.1:0-3264 GCA_045647025.1 Eubacteriales bacterium | reverse complement strand
GGTATTTGTCGGGGGTGGGGGAAGATTTGTCAACCACTACCACGTTTCTTTCTTCTGTGCCAACTATTTTGGCGTTGGTGCCGCCAAGGGTAGAGATTGCTGTGGCAGCCTCTTCTATCTCGGAGGGAGCGGCGGCGGATTTGAGAGCGAGCATTTTGCCGCCCTGCTTTATAAGGGGCATACAGTATTCGGAGAGGATAGAGAGTCGGCTTACCGCTCTTGCGGTGGCAAAGTCAAAGGTTTCGCGGTAGGTTGAGCCCTTTGCTCCCGCCTCTTCGGCTCTTATCTTTTCTGCTCTGCAGTTTGTAAGACCAAGCTCTTCAATTACCACGTTAAGAAAGTCCACTCTTTTGCCTATGGATTCCATAAGCACAAGCTCACACTCGGGCAGAACTATTGCCAGGGGGATTCCGGGGAATCCCGCTCCCGAGCCGATATCTGCTATGGTGGAGCCCTGGGGGATAAGTCCGAGAATATGGGGGAGCAGACTGTCCGCAAAATGCTTTTTTATTACCTCGTCGGGGTCGGTTATTGCGGTGAGGTTCATTTTTTCGTTGTACTCAATAAGGAGCTCAAAATATCTGAAAAACTTCTCGCCGTACTTTTCTCCGAAGGATTCGATTTCGGGGATTCCCGCATTAAGACGGGCTATAAAATTCTCTTTTGTTATCATATGTTTTCTGTTTTTACCTCGCCCTTTGCAACGACGAGCTTGATGTTAAAGTCTTTGTCAAGTACCAGAATATCGGCAAGCTTGCCAACCTCAAGGGAGCCTGTTTCTCCATCCACTCTGATGGCCTTTGCGGGGTTTATGGTTACGGATTTTACCGCCTGCTTTTCGGAAATGCCGTAGGAGAGGACGTTTTTAAGCTCCTTGTAAAGATTTGAGGTGGAGGCAGCTATGGTGCCGTCCTCAAGGAGTGCCTTGCCCTCGGTAACGTATACGGGCTGGCCGCCAAGGTCGTATACTCCGTCCTTATAATCGGCGGCTCTCATGGAGTCGCTTATAATAACGCTGTTGTCCTCGCCCAGCATATCAAAGGCTATCTTTAATGCGGCGGGGTGGATGTGGAATCCGTCGCAGATAAGCTCGGCGCGGACACCCTTTTCCTTTGCCTTTTCAAATACAGCGCCCACAACACCGGGAGATCTGTGGGTAAGGCCGCTCTGTGCGTTATAAAGGTGGGTGGTATGGCGTACGCCCCATTCTATGGCATTTATCTCGTCTTCGTATGTAGCAGAGGTATGGGCGGTGGAAACGGGACAAATGGGGGTTACGGCCTTTACAAACTCTTCGCCGCCCTCACATTCGGGGGCAATGTCAACTATGCTTATACAGCCGCCGCAGCCCTCATAGAGTCGCATAAACTCGTTTTTATCGGGGTTTCTTACGTAGAGGGGATTCTGTGCACCCTTCTTTGCCATGGATATGTAGGGGCCTTCCATGTTTACACCGTGGATGTAGGCACCGCTTGTTTTGCCCTTCATGGCAGATACGTTTGAAAATATCTTCTCAAGCTCCTCGTAGGAGAGGGTCATGGAGGTTGGGCAGAAGGAGGTAACGCCGTTCTTTATAAGGGTTTGGCTCATGGTTTCAAGAGCTTCGGGAGTTGCCTCGGAGGTATCGGCTCCGCCACAGCCGTGAATGTGCATATCTATCATGCCGGGCATGATGGTGCAACCCTCAAGGTCGTAGACCTTTGCACCCTCTTCGGGCAGGTCTTTGCCAATGGCCACGATTTTTTCACCTTCAACGAGAAGGTCTGCCTCTATTTTATTAAAATCTCCATCATAAAGGAGAGCGTTTTTCAGTAAGATTTTCATAATATTTCCTTCTTATTAGAGTTTTTACCCGACTGTTGATTAAGCCATATCTTCATAACCAGTCGGTGGGGGAGGAGCTTTACTCCCAGCACCTGGAGTCTTACGGGCAGGCCGTGAATGGACACGTCCTTTTTTCGTTTATACATATCTTTAATGGCGGTGTTTACCACGTCCTCGGGCTTATAGAGGATATTGAAATAATTTACAGAGTCGTCGCCTGCAACCAGTGCTCTGCCGAAAAATTCGGTAACCACCCATCCGGGGCAGACGGCCATCATATGAATACCCCTGCTCTTAAGCTCCACGTTCATGGCTCTTGAGTAGGAAAGCACGAAGGCCTTGGATGCGCCGTACACCGTGATGTAGGGAACCGGCTGGAAGGAAGAAAGGGAGCCAAGCTGGATGACCGACGAGCCTTGCCCCATATAGGGAAGGGTCAGCTCGGTTATTGCCACCAGAGCCTTTATATTAAGGTCTATCATATTCAAGGCTTGGTCAAGGGGAACGTTTGTGTGCTTTGCGAATTTTCCGAATCCAGCGCAGTTGGCCAGAAAGAGTACGTCAGGGTTCTCCTGCTCAAGAAGTGCCTTGTAGGTGTCAAAGCTTTCGTTCTTTGTAAGGTCAAGAGAAATGGCCTTTACGGGTTTGGAAATAACTTCTTGCAGGTCTTTGAGCCTATCCTCGCGGCGGGCTATTACCCATACCTCTTCTACGTTTTTGTCTTGGGATAAGCGAATGGCAAATTCCTTGCCCATGCCCGAGCTTGCGCCTGTGATTATTGCAACTTTCATAGTCTTAATTCTGCTTTCTTACGGTTTTATATTCGTCCCCGTCGCGGTAGTAGGGGCAGGATTTGTATTTTGAGTAGGAGAGCTTTTCTATCTCGTCCATATCCATATTTACGGTGCAAACGTAATCCCCGTACCACTCATCGTACTCAAAGTACAGACAGGTGTCGCATTTTGCCGTGGGAGTCTTTTTCTTTTCCATAGCTTTTTCCTAAAGTGATTATTTATACCAAAAGTATACCACATAACCGCCCATAAGTCAAGAAAAGAGTTCGGCAAAGCCGAACTCTTTTGGAAAGTTTTTTAATTAAACAAGCTGTTCAAGACGCTCGAAGTATACGTTTCTGTAACGTACGGGGTTGTGATGGTCCTGAAGCATGAGGGGGCCTTCGGGAACTCTGTCGGGGTTTACGCCGCCGGGAGTAGCCGCGGGAAGGGTGATGTTGTTGTGAACGCAGATGCCGTTGAAGATAACGGTCATACGTGCATCCTCAATTATCTCGCCTGCCTCGTTGTAACGGGGAGCACGGAAGTATATATCGTAGGTCTGCCACTCTTCGGGCTTCTTGTTAGCGTTTACCATGGGCTTGTACTGCTGGTAAATACCTGCGCAGTCGTTGGTTTTTATATTCTGAACACCGTAGGAGTCGAG
>JAZRLW010000066.1:0-2740 GCA_045647025.1 Eubacteriales bacterium | reverse complement strand
GCCACAGCTCCTGCGGCAACACTTATGGTTGTAAGACAGTATAAGGCAAAGGGTCCGCTTACAGACCTTCTTCTTCCCATCGTTGCTCTTGACGACGCGGTAGGTCTTGTAGTATTCGCCGTATCCTTCGGCGTTGCAAAGACTCTTGTAAGCGGAAACCTTGACCTTATCTCCATTATAGTAAATCCCTTGGTTGAGATAGTTTGCTCCCTCGCTCTGGGTGCCGTTGCAGGTTGGATTCTTACTCAGCTTGAAAAGCTCTTTAACTCCAACACCAACCGTCTTAACCTTACCATAGGTGTGGTTCTTGTTACTGCATCCCTCTCTATGCTTGAGTTCCATATCGGACCTGTGCAGATACACTTCTCCGCCCTTCTTGCATGTATGATGTTGGGTACTGTGTTCTGCAATACCTGTCCTCTTTCTCACGACCTTATGGCCGCATCCGACAAGTGGACATCTCCTCTCTTCGCCCTCTTCTTTGTTGTAAGCGGTGCAGAGCTTGAACTCAGCGTATTCACCGACTGGGCGATTATCGTTATCGGCGTTATCTACATAATTACCCGTTGTATCGGTAAGTACTTCGGTACCTTCGGTAGTGCAAAGCTTACCAAGTGCTCTCCCCAGATATGCAAGTATCTTGGTATCACCCTTTTCCCCCAGGCGGGTGTTGCGTTGGGTATGTGTGCCCTTGCAATGCAGCTTGGCGAGCAGGGTAATCTCATAAGAAACATCACTCTCTTTGCGGTGCTTATCTATGAGATGGTTGGTCCTCTTATGACCCGTCAGGCCCTTGCATTAGCCGGAGAAATCAAGCCCATGTCCGACGAGGTCAAGAACCGCCGTCAGACCAAGCTGGAAGCCGCAAAGCAGCCTAAGGAATAAGGTCCCTTTTAAAAGAATAATTTCGGGCAAGCCAAATCTCGGCTTGCCCATTTTTTTTCTTGACTTAAATGAAATTTTGTGGTAGAATATGGTATCATCATTTTCGAGGTGGTATAAATGAAAAAGGTTATTTTGGTGGGTGACTCCATAAGATTCGGCGCGGAGGGTAGCCCCGGATACGGAAAATACGTGAAGGAAAGCATTAAGGGCAGGGCAGATGTATATCTTATAGACGAGAACTGCCGTTTTGCCCAGTATACTTTACGGTATTTCCATGAGTGGCTTAAAAAGAGCGGCTTTGACAGGGTGGACGTTATACATTGGAATAACGGCCTTTGGGATCTTCTTCACGTGGCAGGGGACGAAAGGGTATTTACTCCTTTGGATGTTTACCTTGATACAGTGGAAAGAATATATCTGCAGATGAGAAGGCTCTGCCCCGAGGCGAAAATTATTTTTGCCACCAATACCTACGTTATTGAGGACGAGCATCCCGAAAATCTGGTCAGATACAATAAAGAGATCGAAGAGTATAACGTCGCCGTTATCAACAAGTTGACATCCCTTGGGGTGGAAATAAACGATCTTGGAGCCATTACCAAGGATATTGACCCCTCTATGCACTCCGATTGGGTACATTATACCGAAGAGGGCAGCAAGATACTTGCCTCCGCCGTAACAGAGAAAATAGAAAGGTACATATAGATATGAACAAAATAATTAATATTGATAATCTTCGTAGATTTGCCTACGTTAACGATAAGGTATGCACCCGCCCCATTAAGGGAATAGTTATTTCCTTTTTCGGTCTGGGTGGAAGCTCCATGTATAATACCGATAACGAGCAGGGCGTTTATTTTGGCGACAGAGGTATTCTCTACGTTGTTCCCTATACCAATCCTTGGGCATGGATGAACAGACAGGCTATTGAGTACACAGATGAGATAATAGACCTTCTCTTTAGTGAGTACAGCCTTTCGGAGGATACTCCCGTGGTATCTACCGGCGGAAGTATGGGTGGACTCGCGGCTCTGGTATATACTAAATACGCAAAGCGTACCCCTGTGGCCTGCGTGGCAAACTGCCCCGTATGTGACCTGCCCTACCACTTTACCGAGCGTGACGACCTGCCCCGTACCCTTTACAGCGCCTTCTGGCATGAAGATGGGGATATGGAAGAGGTTCTCAAGGCTTATTCGCCCCTTCATCTTGTACCCCAAATGCCCAACGTGGACTACTATATCTTCCACTGCGAAGAGGATAAGGCGGTCAATAAGGGTATGCATTCGGATAGGTTTGTGTCCGCCATGGCCGAAAATGGCGCAAGGGTAATATATCATACCGTTCCCAAGCTTGGTCATTGTTCTCTTACAGTAGAAATGAAAAATCTCTATCTTGAGTACGCTGTCGCTTCCGTTTGCGGAGACGAGGAAAAATAACTTATTTTATACCGATAAATTTTACAAAATGGGTATTGAATCGTATAAAAATGTCTGATATAATTTTCAGTAAGTAAACTTTGGAGGCAAATGTAAATGTCAAACATCTGGCACGACATCTCTCCCAAAAGAATAACTCCCCACGATTTTATCTGCGTGGTGGAAATATCCAAGGGAAGCAAGAAAAAATACGAGCTTGACAAGGAAACGGGCTATATCATTCTTGACCGAATCCTTTATACGTCCACCCACTATCCCGCAAACTACGGCTTTATTCCCCGCACCTACGGTGACGACGGAGACCCCTTGGACGTGCTGGTGCTGTGCAGTGAATCTCTGCAGCCCCTTTCCTTGGTGCAGTGCTACCCCATCGGCGTAATTACCATGAAGGACAACGGAAAGTTTGACGAGAAGAT
>JAZRLW010000065.1:0-8761 GCA_045647025.1 Eubacteriales bacterium | reverse complement strand
CTTTTAGCGCTACCGTTAGGTCCTACTATGGCAGTAATACCGCTGGCAAACTCGATTACCGTTTTGTCGGGGAATGACTTAAAGCCTTGTAATTCAAGGGATTTTAACTGAAGCATACGGCCTTTTCCTTTCGGCTGATTTAGAGAGGGTAAAGTACCCTATTAATTATATTATTATAACACATATATTCATTAATTGCAACCTTTAAGCTGAATGTTTAAACAAATCTTCCCAATTTTCGGTGAGTAAAGCCATTTTTAACCTCATAGAAAATGCGTTTTCAATGTTTCCCATAAAAAAATTACCGCTAAAATCACATTATTGTTCATATTGCCCCTTTACTTTTTTTTGATTTTGGTGTAATATTAAATGAAAGACGTTTTACTTTATGCCGCAAAAGACGGCGGAAGGGAGATTCAATATGCTCAATATGGCGGTTGACGGCGGCGGCTCAAAGCTTCTCGCCCTTGCTTTCACAGAAAACGGCAGTATAGTTTCCGTGGGTAAAGGCTCAACGGTAAACCCCAACTTTGCCACAAAAGAAGACGTTATAAATACCATAAAAGAATGCCTTGACGGACTTCTTTCGGGACTTGAAGAAAAGCCCGACGAAAACGGAAAATATAACTTTGACCATGTATACGTTACCATCGCGGGTCCCACCGACGATTTTATTGAGATCCTTAATCAAAAGACTAACACAAAAAATATAATTCATCTTTCTGAGGGTGCCGTCGGACAACTGGCAAGCTCTCTCACGGGAGACGGCCTTTTAGCTCTTTCGGGCACAGGCTCAGATTGTTTCCTTAATAAGGATTCCGACACCTATGATATGATAGGCGGATGGGGCGCGGCTTTTGGCGACGAAGGCAGCGGATATTGGATGGGATGCGAAGCCATCAGAGGCGCTCTCCGTTCCTACGATGGAAGAGGAAAAAAGAGTCTTCTCGAAACCCTTATTCCCCAGCAATATGGCTACGGAAAGAACATCAGAAAAGTAGTAAAGCTGTACAGAAGTCCCAACCAGAGAAAGGATATAGCTTCCGCTACAAAAAGCCTTTCCAGAGCTATGTGGGAGGGTGACGAGGTCGCTCACGACATTATAATACAAGCCGCAGAACTGATGGCGGAACAGGCCATAACCCTGCTGAAAAAGCACGAGATCCCCAAAGGCATGAAGTTCACTGTGGCGGGTGGCGGATGGAAGGTATCAAACCTTATGATAGACCACTTTGCAGGGCTTGTTCTTACAGAGTTCCCCGATATGGAATTCGTATATCCCGAGTTTGAGCCCGTAACGGGAGGAATAATACATACAATCCTCCGAACCTGCGGTGAAATAACAGAAGAAAAAGCTGAAGATTTACGCAAGAAATTACAGAATTATCAATTCATCACCGATGACATGAGATACAAGACAGAGATCATAGAAGAGGCCATTCGCCTCGCTAAAATGGAGGGCTAAAAATGTATTCAAACCAGTATCTCGAAAATCTCAAAAAGATTCTCGATAAAATATCTGAAACACAGATGGAAGCTATAAACAAGACCGCAGAACTTATAGTTGAGGCTTCTATTGCAAAGAAAAAAATATACGCGGTAGGCTGTGGCCACGCAGGACTTCTGGCGCAGGAGCTCTTTTACCGCTCAGGCGGTTTGGTGGTAATCAATCCCATATTCGCTCCCGGCCTTACCCTTGATGCACGCCCCATAACTCTCACTTCCGACATAGAGAGAATAGAGGGCTACGGCAAGACCATCGTAAACAGAAAAGAAATCGGTGATGGAGATCTCCTCATAATCCACTCCGTATCCGGCAGAAACGCCGTAAGCGTAGACATGGCTATCCAGGCAAGAGAAAACGGAGCTACCGTAGTTTGCCTTACAAATATGGAATATTCCTCCGCTGTTACCTCCCGTCACTCCAGCGGAAAGAGACTTTTTGAGGTTTCCGATATAGTTCTTGACAACTGTGGAGAAAAGGGCGATGCAGCCGTAAAAGTAGGCGACTTCCCCGAAAAGACAGGCCCAACATCCACAGCTGCAGGTGCGGCAATTCTCAATGCCGTGGTATCCGAGGCTGTAGCAGGCTTTATAAAGAGAGGTATCACTCCTCCCGTATTTATGAGCGCAAACCTTGAGGGCGGCGACGCTCACAACAAAAAGGTTATGGACGAGTATAAGGATAGTATATTCTACATGTAAATTCCTTGTCCACCTCACGGGTTTTTATGGGGTCTATCCCCTTTTTGAGCCCAAAACAGGCAAAATGTCACAATAAATTTGGATTTATTGTATTGCAAAATCCACGCACATATGTTATAATAATTCGTACATTGTGAAATCATAAGCGAAGTCTTCTTCGCAAACGGAGGTGTAGGTACTATGGCAAAATGCGATATTTGCGGAAAAGGCGTCAGCTTCGGTATTAGAGTGTCCCACTCTCACAGACGTTCCAACCGTACATGGAAGCCCAACGTTCGCAGAGTCAAGACAGTTGTAAACGGTGTTCCCAAGCACATATATGTCTGCACACACTGCATGCGTACTCAGAAGGTTCAGAAGACTGTTTAATTATTCTGAAATAATTTAGCGGATAATTCCGAACAGATAATACCCTCAGGCTATTGCCTGAGGGTTTTTTCGTGCGCAAAATTATATGTTCCTCCCCTCAGGAAGCCTATTCCTATTGACAAAAAAAATATTTTATGTTATTATAGTAAGTAGTTTATACATATGAATATTATTATAACAATCTCAACGCAGAACTGTCTGCACCACGAAATGGAGAACGAATATGGCATTCCGATTAAGAGGCGGTATCCATCCTGAATACAATAAAGAGAAGACGTCGGCAAGGTCTATCGAAGAACTGCCCGCGCCTTCCGTAGTCGCTATACCCCTTTTACAGCACGTGGGAACACCTTGCACCCCTGCCGTATCGGTTGGCGAAAAGGTATATATGGGTCAAATTATCGGCTATCCTTCGGGAGGGCTGTCCTGCCCCGTACACTCCTCCGTTTCTGGTACAGTAAAGGCAGTAGAACCGCACTGGCACCCTTCGGGAGTCAAGGTCAGATCCGTAGTTATTGAAAACGACTTTCAGGACACCCCCGACCCATCCCTTGAAGTATTCAAAGGCGATATAGACGACCTTTCTTCAGAACAGATATTAGAATATGCAAAAAACTCCGGAATCGTAGGTATGGGAGGAGCAGGTTTTCCTCTCCATGCAAAGCTCAAGTCCGCCCTTGAAAAAAGGATAGACACTCTGGTTATCAACGGCGCTGAATGTGAGCCCTACGTAACGGCTGACCACAGAGGCATGCTTGAATACCCCAGAGCCATAGTGGGCGGTATCCGACTGATAATGAACTGCTTACATAAACAGGAAGCAATAATCGTTATTGAATCAAACAAACCCGACGCCATCGCAACCATGGAATCCACCTGCGAAGGTACGGGCATATCGGTAGCCGTTCTCCCGGCAAAATATCCCCAGGGCGGCGAAAGACAGATAATTAAAGCTCTTACAGGAAGAGAAATCCCCGCAGGAAAACTCCCCATTGATATTGGCTGTGCCGTATTCAACGTTGACACCTGCGCTTCCCTTTTCAGAGCCATTTACAAAGGCATGCCTTTGGTAAAAAGGGTAGTTACCGTTTCGGGTCCTGCAGTAGTAACACCAAAGAATATCCTTGCAAGAATAGGCACCCCCTATACAGAACTTTTCGAATACTGCGGAGGATTCAGAAGTAATCCTTACAAGATAATTCACGGCGGCCCCATGATGGGTACAGCTCAGCATACATTAGAAGCCCCCGTAATCAAAAGCACCTCCGCCCTTTTGGCATTCAGCGGCAACGATAACGAGGACTTTGCTGCCGACCCCACCTGCATAAGGTGCGGTAAGTGCATAAACGCCTGCCCGATGAGACTTATGCCCTCTCTCATATATCAGCACGCTATGGCGGGCGAATTTGAAGAGTGCAGAAAGCTCAACGTCACCGACTGTATAGAATGCGGATGCTGCTCATATACCTGCCCCGGAAAACTATTCCTGGTGCAGGCAATGAGAATGGCAAAAGCAAACATCCCCAGAGAAGAGTAGTACCGAAAGGAGCATAAAACCTTGGCTAAACGTTTACTGGTAACGTCTTCCCCCCATTACCGTTCTCCAGAAAGCACGAGAACAATAATGATAGACGTGATAATAGCTCTCCTCCCCTCGGTGATACTGTCCACCGTATTTTTCGGGCCCAGAGTACTTACCCTCTGCGGAATCTCCGTAGCCTCTTGTCTGGCATTTGAGAGTCTATTTAACTTCATAAGAAAAAAGAGAAACACCGTAGGCGACATGTCTGCGGCTGTTACGGGCGTTCTGCTTGCCTGCTGTCTGCCAGTCACAGTTCCTTACTGGATAGCGGTAGTGGGCGCATTCTTCGCAATAGTGGTTGTAAAAATGCTTTTTGGAGGAATAGGTAAAAACTTCCTTAACCCCACCCTCGCGGCAAGGGCCTTCCTCTTTTCATGGCCCATACTCATGACCACCTTCGTAAAGCCTCTCGCATCATATACCTTACCTATACTTTACGACCCCATATTTAAAAACGGTGAGGACCTGAGCGAGATTGATGCCATAGCCTCCGCAACGCCTTTAAGTTCCCTGAAAGAAGGCCTTATGCCGACAGAAAGCCTTACAGATCTCTTTATCGGCAATCAGGCGGGATGTATAGGTGAAATCTCCGCCGTACTCCTTCTTCTGGGAGGTGTATATCTCCTTGTTAGAAAAGTAATAACATGGCATATTCCCGTTACTTATTTGGGCACGGTCGCACTCATCACATTCATATTCCCCCTCAATGGCGGATACTTTGATTGGAAATTCATGCTTGCCCACTTACTCAGCGGCGGACTCGTACTAGGCGCTGTATTTATGGCTACCGACTATACAACATCCCCGATGACAGGAAAAGGCAAAATGATCTACGGCGTAGGCTGTGGAATTCTCACCGTCCTTCTCCGTTATTACAGCGGCTACGCAGAGGGCGTAAGCTATGCTATTCTTCTTATGAATATCTTCGCAACAAGTATCGACAAGATAACAAAACCAAAAAGATACGGCACGGGAGGCATTAAGAAATGAGTAGTAGCAAAACTCAAAATCCCTACCTCTCTATGGGTCTGCGTCTGATGATAATAGCAGCGGTCGTCGTTCTCCTCGTTACCTGCGTAAACTTTATTACAAAAGACGCAATCGCTAAAAACACTTCGGCAAAAATAGACAGGGCTATCTCTGAGCTGTTCCCCGAGGGAGACGTTTCTGCTCTCTCTTACGAGCTGACCGAAAAAGAAAGTGAAAACATTACCGCCGTTTACGCAATAAGGCAGGACGGGTATATCGTAGCATACTGCTTTGACGTAACAACGACAGGTTTTAGCGGTGACGTATCCTTTATTGTGGGAATAACCACAGGCTCAAAGGTTGAAGGAGTAAAGGTCATCTCCCACACCGAAACACCCAGTATCGGAGCGCCTCTGCTTACAGAAGAGGGTATGCTGCCTATATTCAACGGCATATACACCTCAAAGCTCTCATCGGTAGATTCGGTAAGCGGAGCAACATATACCTCAAACGCCATTATCTCGGCGGTGGATATTGCCGCTAAAGTTGCCGACAAAATCATTTCCGCAAACGGCTAAACAAACCTAAGGCTTACCGCAGATATGCCCTAAACTGCGGAGAAAAGAGAGACTTTTCATGGACGAAAAGACCGTAATTCATCAAGAAGAGCAAAAGCCCAAAAGAAAATCCCCCAAAACGGATTTTAAGGGTATACTGCTTAACGGTATGATATTCGAAAATCCCATCCTTGCCCAAACGCTGGGCATGTGTTCGGCGTTGGCCATTACCACTTCCGTGGTAAACGGTCTGGGTATGGGTATTGCCGTAACCTTCGTTTTACTGTTTTCAAACCTGGTAATATCCCTTATCAGAGGTTTTATTCCCGAGAAAATAAGAATAGCCTCCTATATCGTAATAATTGCGGGCTTCGTAACCGTTGTAGACATGGTAACAAAGGCATTCTTCCCCTCCCTTTCCGAATCTCTCGGAGTATTCATTCCACTTATAGTGGTAAACTGTATAATTCTTGCCAGAGCAGAAAGCTTTGCTTCAAAGAACCCTATTCTGCCATCTGTCATTGACGGCTTTGCAAACGGCATAGGATATACTGTTGCGTTGGTTATAGTCAGCGCCATAAGAGAAATCATAGGCAACGGCACCCTTTTAGGACTTCAAATAATGCCCGAGACATTCTCCCCCGCTCTTCTCATAGTTCTTCCTGCGGGAGGCTTCCTCGTTCTCGGCGGAACAATCGCCCTCTTCCAGTTTATCACCGATAAGCTGGGACTCTCAAAGAAGGAGGGTAAATAAATGCTTAGCATAATTCTTATTGCCCTTAACGCAATTCTTATTGAGAACTACATTTTCGTAAAGTTCCTCGGAATATGCCCCTTTATAGGAGTATCCAAAAAGACCGATACGGCTCTGGGAATGGGTATAGCTGTTATCTTTACAATGACCGTATCTTCCGCCCTTACCTGGCTTATACAAAAGCTTCTTCTTGAGCCACTCAATATAGAGTATCTTCAGACCATTATCTTCATACTCGTAATAGCGGCTCTGGTACAGCTTGTGGAAATGTTCCTCCAGAAAACCGCTCCCGCCCTTTATCAGTCTTTGGGAATTTATCTCCCCTTGATCACAACAAACTGCGCCGTTTTAGGAGCAGCAATCATGAACGTAACAAAGGGCTACAATTTCATTGAATCCATAGTATACGGCTTTGCTTCGGGCGTTGGCTTCCTGATTGCAATAGTTATGCTCTCTTTTGTAAGAGAGCGTATAGCATACGCCGATATTCCCAAGCCTTTCAGAGGTATCCCCATTGTACTTATTGCAGCAGGCCTTATGTGCATATCCTTTATGGGATTCCAGGGCCTTAACCTACCCTTTTAACGCGGAGAATCATCTATGGAAATACTGATAAACATCTTTCTTCCCGTTCTCGTAGTTGCGGTAATAGGCCTTATTCTCGGCCTTCTCCTTGCCCTTGCCAGCAAGACCTTTGCTGTGGAAAAAGACCCAAGAGAAGAAGAAATAACGGCCGTTCTCCCCGGAGCAAACTGCGGGGGTTGCGGATACGCGGGCTGTAACGACTATGCCCACAAAATCCTTACGGGAGAGGCCTCTACTGGCAAATGTCCCGTGGGTGGAGATGCCGTCGCAGAAAAAATCGCGGATATTATGGGCGTAACACTTGAAAAGCCCATAAGAATGAGAGCCCAGGTAGTTTGTAGCGGCACGAGAACTCTCTCAAACAGAAAATACGCTTACCAGGGCTTGTCCGATTGCCTTTCGGTAGCAAAGCTGGGCAACGGCCCCAAGGAGTGTCAGTACGGCTGTATCGGACTTGGCACCTGCGTAAAAAAATGCGCCTTTAACGCCATTAAAATAGAAAACGGCGTAGCCGTGGTGGAATATGAAAAATGTAAAGCCTGCGGTGCCTGCGTTGAAAGCTGCCCCCAGAAAATCATCAAACTCATACCCTTTGATACCGATGTTTGGGTAGGTTGCGCTTCAAAGGATAAGGGAACAGTAGTTCGCAGTCTTTGTAAGGTTGGATGTATAGGATGCTCCCTTTGTGTAAAGGTATGCCCCACGGGCGCTATATCCGTAGATGACGGAGTAGCAGTTATTGATTACGATAAATGTATAGATTGCGGCGCCTGCGCCGAAAAATGCCCTCGAAAGATAATCTGGTCGGGCAAAAAGCAAATAAAGGACGGGGATACACTTAAGGATCCCATGCCCGAAGAGGAAAAATAAATGGGACGACGCAGAAAAAAAGTGCTTATCGGAGATGAAAGAAACCCCGTAGTTACGGCTCTGACGGTAGCCGCTTGTATTCTTGCGCCCATTTTAGGTTTTCTTTCCGCATATCCCATTATGAGACTTGTAGATATGATAAAGGGGTTGTTGTAAGATAATGAAAAACACAAAAACCCTTTATAACGCCGTTAAAAATCAGGGCGGACATATAAGTTTCCACACCCCCGGACACAGATTCAGATGTAAGGATACAATCTCCCCTACATTTGCGGATACCACGGAGATATCTGTTACTGACGAGCTTTATCACCCGGTAGGTCCTATTCTTACCGCAGAAAATGAAGCCGCAGAAACATTTGGTGTAAAAAGCGTTTGCTTTTCAGCAGGTGGCGCAACATTATGCATACAAACGGCTCTTTCTTTCTATGCAGGGAAAAAGGTACTTACCGAAAGAAGCTGTCATATAAGTGTTATAAATGCCTCTTCTCTTCTGGATATTGACCTGGCTTTTGTATGGGGTATTCCTCACGAAGAAATGGGCTTTTCAATGCCCGCAACTCCCGAACAAATAGAGGAAGAGCTTGAAAAAGGCGGTTACTCGGCCGTATTTATCACTTCTCCTAACTATTACGGAATGTGCGCCGATATAGCGGGCATCAGAAAGGTTTGCGACAGGTACGGTGCAGATCTGATAACCGATAATTCCCACGGAAGCCACCTCTCGACCATGTATCCCAATGATGGATACAGAAACGCAGAAAAACACAGCCATTTTACAATAGACTCTCTTCATAAGACCCTTCCCGTTATGACGGGCGGTGCTATTCTTTGTTCAAATAAAGACATACCAAAAGAAAAAATCAAACA
>JAZRLW010000064.1:0-2193 GCA_045647025.1 Eubacteriales bacterium | reverse complement strand
GAACTTACGGGCAATGGCCAATATCTTGATCTTGCAAAGCCCCTCTATCCCGCGGCGCCCATTTTCAGCGTTGAAAGCGGCAGCTATTTGGAGCATTTTGGTTTTGAGATATTCTACGAGCCCTCCGAGGACAGCGACGTTACTGCCGACGACGTTACCATTTATTACACTGTTGACTCTTTTTCTGCTCTTACGGTTTCTCTCCCTTCTTTTGAGTATGTAGAACAGATAAGCACAGACATGTTTTATAACGGAAAGCCCCTGGTAATAACCGCTGTGGCGGTGGATAAATACGGGATGAAGAGCCAGGCTTCAAGGGTCGAATATGCCTTTGATATGGATTACGAGCCAGTCACCTCCCTTAAACTTTCAAAGACTTCTGTAAAGCTTGAAGAAGAGGAGCAGACTCCTCTCCGAGTAACTGTAAGTCCTTCTTCTGCCACCAATAAGAACGTTATATGGCTTTCAAGCAATACCGACTTTGTCACCGTTGACGAAAACGGCTTTGTTACCGCTGTGAAGTTCACTGCAAATGAAAACCCCGATATCCGTACCCTCACCGAGGCTACCGTAACCGTTACCGCAATATCTCTTGGTGACGGGGTTGTGGCAACCTGTGAGATTACCGTTGTTCCTGCAAAGACTGCCCCCTCAACCTCCTTTAATTCCTCTAAAAAATACCTTGAAGTTGGCCTTAAGGCTATGCAGGAGATAAATCCCAACGTCGTAGGATACCTTAAAATGGATAACGTTTTGGGCGTTCCCAACCTTCCTCACGGAGCTCTCTTTTTTGACGCAGCCACCCCAGACTTCTACCTTACTCATTCCGCTGACGGAGTTGAAAACAGTTACGGCGAGATAACCGTTCCATCGGGCGTTCGCCTTTCATCTCTTGGCAGAAATACCGTAATTACTGCAAATTATGTTCCCGAGGGTGAGAACGGCGGCAACTACCTTATGTCTACCGTTGCAAATCTTGACCAATATCCCTCCTGGTATCTTGACGGCAGAAACCATTACGTCTACCTCAATACCACCGACGGCTCTTACATATTCCAAGTATTCTCCTGGTACCACCCCGACGGTAGCTTTACCGACTATGCAAAGACAGAATTCTCCACATTAGACGAATTTATCGATTTCTGTGAGGCCGCCGAGGATGCGGGCCAGCTCTACAATACCGCAAGCCCCAACTTCTACTCAAAGGACAGAATCCTTACCCTTGTAATATACAGTGACGGAGAGGTCAATACCGTAATGCATTGCAGGGTGGCAAAATATAAGTCTACTACCACCGGAGTTCCAGCATTCTTTGACGACGGTCTGGGTGGTAGCGATACTCCCGTAACTCCTGTGGAGCCCGTAACTCCCGTCGATCCCGTTGATCCCGAAACCCCTGAGGATCCCGAAGAACCCATAGATCCCGATATCCCCGAAGAGCCCGAAGTTCCCGAAGAACCCCAGGGCATTGAGGGTGACCTTGACGGTGACGGACAGTTGTCCTTTATGGAAAAGTACTTCCTTAACCTGAAAAAGCAAAAGGAAGAAGAGGCCTCAAAGAACGAAAATACAGAATCCACAGAGGAAAGCACCGATGAATAATATGTTTTTCGACTCCCACGGACATCTGGACGACAGAGCCTTCGACTCCGACAGATACGAGGTTGCCGCTCGTTTTTCCGACCATGGCGTTGTGGGCATGATAGACGTTGGATCTTCTGCGGAAAGCCTTGAAAAGGCTCGTGAAATAGCCGAGAAGTGCCCCAATGTGTTCTTCTCCGCAGGTATTCATCCCAGCGAGTGCGGTGATCTTGATATATCCTTTCTTGAAAAGATAAAAGACCTCTACCTCAACCACCCCAAATGCGTGGCAATAGGGGAGATAGGTCTTGATTATCACTACGACGACGTGCCCAAGGATGTGCAAAGACTTTGGTTTGAAAAGCAGTGTGCTCTTGCTAAAGAACTTGACGCACCCGTTATCATTCACGATCGCGAGGCGCACGCCGAGTGTATTGAGATGGTGAAAAAATACGGCAACCGCGGAGTTTTTCACTGTTTCAGCGGCTCTGCTGAAATGGCAAAAGAGCTGGTGAAAATGGGCTTTTATATCTCTTTTACGGGAGTCCTTACCTTCAAGAATGCCCGTCGCGCCATAGAGGCTGCCGAGGTTGTGCCTATGGACAGACTTAT
>JAZRLW010000063.1:0-8135 GCA_045647025.1 Eubacteriales bacterium | reverse complement strand
CCCAACCAAATCCGAAAAGAAGCATAAACACCGCACCAATGGGGTCGAGATGCTTTAAGGGATTTAAGGTAAGACGTCCCATATTCTTTGCCGTACGATCCCCCATCCAATAGGCCACCATACCGTGGGCCCACTCGTGGGCGGAAAGAACGAAAAGAACCGATGCCGCGCCGAAAACGATATACATTATCTTATCGGCAAAGGGCATGGGGGACATAAGATATCTAAGTATCATAATTTCTCCAATCAGCTAATGATGTTTCCCAAAAATTCAATAACCTTTTCAATTACAAGACTGTTTACCTGACTTCTTACTATAAGGAGTATTGCAAGCGTTGCGGTAAGGGGGTAAAGTTCAAAGGTCTTTGTCCACAGGTTGGATGCCTTTTCGGGAAGGATAGAGGCCACCATAACTCCCCCGCAGAATCCGGGCAACGGAAGGATATTCATAATTGAAAAGCATATACCCGCCATGGCAATTCCCATAGTAAGGGAGCCAAGGAATGGGATACCTGTAAACTTATATACAAAAAGGAAGAGCCAGCTTACAATAAAGCAGAAAAGAGGGCCCGAAAGTGCTACGGCAAAGGATTTGCCCCTTGATTCGGAATCGTACTTGGTGGGCTTTGTCCAGCCTACCCCCAACAAGGGAAGGGCAAGAACTCCAAATACGGAATAAAGAGATATATTTTTAAGGGGATTGTAGCTTACGCCAAAATCCGCTCCATTCACTTTGAAAAGGCTACAACCTATTGCATGACCAAGATAGGTAAGAAGCCAAGCAACTACCGCGCCTATAAAATAAAAGGGCAACGCGGAAAAAAGACCCTCCGTATCAGAGAGTATGTTGTTAAGATAATAAGAATATACCATTCTAATACCCTTTCATACATTATTTCAACTTATATTATACAATAATTGTAAGTAAATGTAAAGCCTTTCCTAAAAGAATTTGGATTTATTTCCGCCTTTTCCTTGACATTTCGGGGAAAAATATGATATACTTTAATAAAGTCAACTACACTCAAAGGGATATGACTATGCCATACATCATTATGCCATGCCTTGCCCTGCTGATTTGGGTATTGGTATGGATAAATTACGGCTTTAAAATAAGCCAACACACCCTAAAATACCATAATCTGCCAAAGGAGTTTGACGGATTTAAAATAGCCCTTATCTCCGACCTGCACGACGCTACGTTTGGCAAGAACAATCGCCGACTATTGGCTGCTCTTAAGACCGTAGCCCCCGACGTCGTGGCTTTGGGAGGAGATATGCACACCTTTAGCTACAAAGACGAAGACTACCTCTCCTTCCTTGCAGAGCTTTGCAAGACTATCCCCACCTATAGCGTTGAGGGTAACCACGATTGGCAGAAGATTGCAGTGGAAGACAGAGGCCCCTATATCAAGGAATATCTTTCCACTGGGGTCAACGATTTAAACGGAAAATCAGTCACTATTACCAGAAATTGTCAATCTATCAGATTCTACGGAACGGGATATTCGGAGGATGCCCTTGATTTCGGAGAGAAAAGAAGCCGGGACTTCAGCATAGCCCTCATCCATGTTCCCGATTGGTTTGACAAAATAACGGATAAGCCCGACCTTATGCTGTCGGGACACGTTCACGGCGGCATTATTCAGATACCATTTGTAGGCGGCTTTTTAGCACCCGGATACGGAGCCACCATTCTGGAGAGGTTCGGAAGAAAATATTTCTTCCCCAAATACTCAAAGGGTTTATATATCCAAGACGGGCACAGATTGGCAGTCAGCGTAGGCTTGGGCAAGGCATCAATTCAACCATTCAGATTTTTAAGGCCTGAAATCATGCTTATCACCCTAAAATCTGACCAAAAGAACCAATAATTCAAAAATATGTCACACTTGTCTATTGAAAATCCCTTTTGAATGTGATATAATGTTCTGACAGTGATATTTTTGAATTAATGTTAAGTCGCAAAAACCCGCGACATGGAGGATTAAATATGGACACCTTAATAATGATTCTTTCCATTATTCTGTTTCTCGTAGCAGCTGCTCTTATCGCAATAGTAGTTGTTCAGACTAACAGAGGTTCCCGTTCTGCTGCCATCACCGGCAACGGCGGTTCCGGTTTCTACGGTAAAAATAAGGGCGCGAGCAAGGAAATGTTCTTCAAGAGAGCAACCGTTATCTGCTCCGTTGTATTTATGGTACTTATTGTTATCGTAAACGTACTCGAACTTATATAATCGAACAGAAAAGATTAGAGGATGCCATTTAGGCATCCTCTTTTGTTATGCTCATTTATTTAAACTTCTCTGTCTGTATATCTCAAATGAAAATACGGCAACGGCTCCCGAGGCGGCAAGGGCATTTCGGAAGTTTCTACCGTAGGGTATATAGAGCCTCTTGTCCGCAAGCTCAAGTATCTCGGAAGAGATACCCCTCTTCTCCCCTCCTATAAGGAGCAGAATAGGGCCGTCCAGTTTTTCTTCGTAAAGGGGCGTAGCGTCACGTCTGTCCGCCGCTATAACGGTCATTCCCTTTTCTTTGGCTTTTCTAATAAATGAAGGAATATCATCCGTCACAGCACAGGAGATATGCTCGGAGGCTCCCGCAGAAGAACGAAGAACCGTACCCGCCGCAGACATCCAGTTTCGGGGAGGAAGTATAAGCCCCGTAGCCCCCGCCGCGTACAGTGTTCTTACAGAGGAACCGAAGTTAAAGGGATCCTCTATTCCGTCAAGAAGAACTATAAAGGGATTCTCCCCTTCAAGCAGGGAATCCTCGTCCTCGGTTTTCAATTCTCCGACCGCGGCACCGATACCTCCGTGGGTAAGCCCAAAGGTTATCTTATCAAAAAATTCCGCTTCCTTTTTTATAAAAGGCACGTTCTGTTTTTCACAGAGCTTTTTTATGTATCGAAAATCACTGCTCTTTCCCACTTTGCCTTCTTCGGCGTAGACCTCGTATACCTGCCTTTTACCGCACTCAAGGACGGCCTTTACGGATATAGCGCCCGATATCAAGGTTTTTTCTTCCATAATATATATCAAATCCTTTATTTTATAGTCAACATATACAGTATATCACATTTTTTTCCGCCTGTCCACCGTGTCACAAACTGTTTACAATTTTTCTTTCAAAAAAGTATTGACAAATGAATCTTTTTGTGGTAGAATATATGAGCCGATGTGAGAGAGACAAAAATCTCAATCATAGAAATGGGAGTTTAGCTCAGCTGGGAGAGCATCTGCCTTACAAGCAGGGGGTCACAGGTTCGAGCCCTGTAACTCCCACCACGGCAATTTGGCTCGGTAGTTCAGTTGGTTAGAACGCCGCCCTGTCACGGCGGAGGTCGAGGGTTCGAGTCCCTTCCGAGTCGCCACCATTCGCCTCTGTAGCTCAGTTGGTAGAGCAGAGGACTGAAAATCCTCGTGTCGTTGGTTCGATTCCGACCGGAGGCACCAAAAACTTCCGGAAGGCACACAAAGACCGAGGAAGTTATATGCGGAATTAGCTCATCTGGTAGAGCGCAACCTTGCCAAGGTTGAGGTAGCGGGTTCGAGCCCCGTATTCCGCTCCAGATCCAAGTCGAAAGACTTGGATTTTTTCTTTTATTCAAAAACCATAAATACTAAACAACTTGATTTTTATTGAATTTCATGCTATAATCGGTATAGATTATCAAAAAATGAGGTGAATAACAATATGCGTTCTCGGGGAACAGGAAAATTTATCTTTTCAATTTCTATGGCGCTTGCACTGTATTTTAGCATCTTGATCAGCAGGGAAAATTATACCACAATATTCATTGCTTTTTCAACCCTCGTGTGGCATGCTATAGCCAATTTATTTTGTGGTATGCTTGCATCGTACAGATTTAAAAATCCGACAGCTAAATATATTGAGATAAAAAATAAATTTATCCGAAAGTTATTCGTTCACCCATATTCTTTCAGCAGGGGTGTCTTCATAGATAGCGCCGATCAAAGAACAAACGTCATCGGACTTATATTAAACATTACAAATGTATTAATGTTCGTTTCCTTTGAGCTTTTACTTCTCTTACCAAAGATTCCTTGCGACAGTTATATTTTTGAATCGGTTTTCCCAAGAAGTAGTTACGGCGGAAGAACGAGGAGCATTGACCTTGAGCTCAATTCTTTAAATGAGGTCATACCGGCTGAAGCCTCAAGAACCTTTGCGTTAGTGATGGTACTAATTGTTTTTATTTTTCTTATTTTATCTATCCCAAAGAAAAAGAAGAATCAAAAGAGAAAGACGAAAAACAAGATAAGGGCAACGAAAAGAACGCTGGAAAATTTTGAGTTATATTATCAGTTATGTACATCCCTTATTGACATTGCTGTCCGCACAAATAATAAAAAGCGTAAGTTTTGGTACAAACCCGATCAACTTGATGCAATTGAAGATTTGGTGCGTTCCACCACTGAAAACATTGAATTGAAACTTGAAAGAAAGGGCAATAAACTTATTTCTTTTGAAGTGATTGACAAGATGAATAACCGTGTGATATTTACAGGATTGTTTATATAAAATAATGGTTCAAAATTATCAGATACAATATCATTTTAAATAGTTCTCAAAAAAGCAAAGCACGCATCACCTTTTTGTGATGCGTGTTTTTATTATTTATTTTTCTTAAACGTGGGCACAGCCAAACTCAAAACAGAAACGAATGCCGCAGATTTTAACCAGTCCAAAACCGTTGAAAGGGTATAATAAATACCGCTGAACATCAAAAATCTCTGGTGGTCGGAATCCCCTACCGTCAGATTAGTGTCCGAATAAAGGATGCCGTGCATAAACTTTCCAAAAAAATATGAAACGACAGGCAAACAGATAAGAGCCGCCAGGCAAACAAAAAACCAAACCATAGCCCTTTTCTTATTCTTTATTTCACATCTGCGGAAGGACAGCACAGTAAAGACAGCCAGGGCAAAATATACCAGCAATCTTACCCCCGCCACCACAGTTTGGATAGTGAGCCCCGTGTGTATCAGATAAGTAAAAAATGCCGCCTGTCCCGCCCCCGTAGCAAAAGACAGGTATGCGTCGATAATGATATACAACGCCCACAAACACCAAAGCAAGGGGCGTTTACGGGATACTATGCAGATAATTCCGCAACAAATAAAAGGTGAAGAAATCATAAGCCCCGACAAGAGCCCACCAAAGCCTGTAAAAAGCAAAAAGGCAAGTCCGCCAAGAACCATAAGAATGATTACAGCGGCCATTCTGCCCGAGGACAGTCCTGTTTTCGACGGAGTCGGCGGCTGTAATTTTGCACCTTCTTCAGAGGCAACCGACTCTCCCTTTATAAGCTCGTCGAGAGTAACACCAAAAATTTCGCTCATCCCCACAAGCTTATCAAGATCGGGCACCGAGGCATCCGTTTCCCATTTTGAAACCGACTGACGGGAAACGTCAAGTCTTTCTGCAAGCTCTCCCTGGGAAAGATTATTCTTCTTCCGAAGATTATATATGTTTTGTCCTAAACTCATACATCTACTCTCCTTTCAGGAAAAGTATACCCTGCAGGGGCGCAAAAGTCAACCAATCCGCCTTTAAACTTTAGCAACCAATGGTTGCATCTTCATTTTTCAGGAGCAACGATCGCATTATTCCAGCTCAAATCCGCGTAGCTGGGACTTGAGTCCGCCGCGATAGGTAAAGTAAAGAGCGTGGGTGCCCTCAGGAATAGTTATGGGGGCGGAATACTCCCACCAATTAGCGGAACGGAATATCTCGATAGTGGCAAGAACCTCACCGTCAAGCTCGGTTCTGACGTCATAATATCCGTGTGGATAGCCACGAACCCATATCTTGATATGCTTGGTGGTACCGTCAAACTTAAAATACTTAAATCCGATGGTTGAGGAATCGGTAATATTGGTTATGTAGCCGTCCTCTTCATCTCCGTCGCGACCTTCCTGAACGATATAGGGAGGGTCATCCTTCTCAAAGATATTACAGGCAATATATGCAGGATAATAGCCCTTACCCTCAAGAGGTCCTCCATTAAGACCGCAAGAGGTCATCTCCACCTGGCGAAAGCTTCCGTCGGCTTCCATAAAGGTGGGCTCAGCGCAGGCCTGCCTGCTGTAGCTTGTATTATTTGTATGGCGGTGATAGAAGATATAATATTGCCCATTCACACACACCAAACCGCCATGATTATTTCCGCCGCGAGCAGCCCTCATATCGACAGGCTTATATTTATCTATGCCTATATCCCTGTTGCTTATAAGGACGCCTCTGTAAGTAAAATCCCCGTCGGGCTTGTCGCTTGTGGCATAACAAAGCTCGTGCTGGGCGGTAGATGAATAAACGAGATAATACACCCCGTTAAACTTGCGTATAGAAGGAGCTTCGAAGTAAGGGTTATTCTCAAACCCCGTACCTTCGGTATACGGACCTGAAGGAAGTACAAATTTAGGTGGCTGAAGAACGGTGAGCATATCCTTGTCAAGACGAGTCACCATAGCACCGTGTCTGTCGACGCCGGTCAGCCTACAAAAGCCGGTATACAAATAAACATTATCACCTTCAGTCAGAACAGCAGGGTCAAACTGGGGCTCGTCCCCCGCCTCCTTGTTTCTGCCGTAAAGGGTTCCGTCGGGATACTGTACGTATCCGTGGAACTTATACTCTCCCGCAGGGGTATCGCACACGGCTACCGAAACTATATCCATAACGTCGTTTACGTAATACAGATAATACCTTCCGTCAGGACCTTGGGTAACGTCGGGGGCATACATATTCATTCGTCCGTCGCGGTTAAGAGGGTCTTCTCTTCTGTCGTAGATAACCCCCTCGTATTTCCAATCGGACAGGTCGTTCAGAGGCGCGGAATAGCAAATATAATCCCCCAGACAGAACATCCAGCCATTATAAATATCATGGGAGCCGTATACGTAAATACGGTCACCGAAAACGTGTGGCTCGCCGTCGGGAACGTATTCCCAGGAGGGCATGTATGGATTAAAAACTTGTTTTTTCATGCTTGGTTCTCCCCTTTACAATGTCATTTTTCGGGATAAAAGCGGCGAATATCGCCCTCTTTCATACCTTCAAGGTCATATTGTCCAACCCTCAGACGGAGAAGTCGGGTAACTCTATTATTACGGCAGGCTATCATTCTCTTTACCTGATGATACTTGCCCTCTTTTATCACTATTTCGGCCGCATACTCCCCTCTTGCATCGTCACGCAGAGGGCAGGGTTTAAGGTCTGCAGGCATACACTCGTCACCGTCAGCAAGAATCACACCCTTGGCAATAGCTGCGCAATCATCCTCGGTGACGGGCTTTTCGGTTTCGATATAATACAGCTTATCGACGTTCTTTTTGGGAGAAATTATATTATGGGCAAACTCTCCGTCATTGGACAAAAGCAAGAGCCCCTCGCTATCCTTATCAAGCCTTCCCACGGGAGCAAGACCCTTTTTCATATACTCTGCGGGAATAAGCTTCATTACACTGTCAGGATCTCCATCGGTGGTAGAAACGTATCCTGCGGGCTTATAAAGTATAAGGTAGATATATTTCGACCTATCCAAAGGCTTTCCATCCAAGGTAATCTCATCGTTATCCTCAACTCGAAAGGATATATTATTGGTGATTACGCCGTTAACGGCAACCTTTTTTATCTTTATCATCTTGTGAGCCTCGTTTCGGGTCATACCCGAGGCCGACAGCACAGCATCAAGTCTTTTGCTCATATCTTTCTCCTCTCATACATTAAAGTATTCCGCTACCGCCACCGCTGTAGCTTCTTCAAGAAATCTTTCTCCATCTTTTATGGAAACCTCAAGAGGTGTACTCTTGGGGGCTATTTCTTTTACAAAGGCCAAATTGGGAACGGCCTTACCATCCATATCAGATTTGCCGCAAAGAACACCTATTGGAACATTGTCGCTTTTTTGAGAAATACCGCTAAAAACCTTACCCCAAACACTCTGGAAATCAAATTTTCCTTCCCCTGTAAGTATAAGATCAGCACCTTTTACCCTTCCCTCAAAGTCAGATATATCAAGAAGAGCTGATATTCCCGATTTAAGTTCCGCCCCAAAAAAGAGAGTAGAACCCGCCCCCAAGTCGGTTCGTAGCCATGTCGTTC